>NZ_JAUBPR010000087.1:0-28188 GCF_036700845.1 Microcoleus sp. S13_C5 | reverse complement strand
CTTCTTTGAACACAACTTGATATTTTTTATTATATCATATTAGTTGTTTGTGTAATTAATTTTGTTTGACTACTTATTGAATCTTATCCGAGCTCGCGGGTGGTGGTGGATCTCGATCGAGCTTTCGCTGTTTTGGGAAATATGAACGTAAGTTTTTGGCAAACTCAGCGCTTTATGGCGGCGATCGCACCTCAGTTAGCAGCGGTTAAACCCGCGTTTAACCTGCCTTTCGATCCCACCCAGCCAGGCCCTAATGTCGTGCAGGTACGGGCGCTAGATTTGAACGATACTGCCCGCAATCGACCTATTCCGGTTGATGTGTACTGGTCGAAAGCGGCGACGGCCGACAAACCGACGATCGTCTTTTCTCACGGGTTGGGTTCCGTCCGCACGGATTTGCGCTACTTAGCCGAGCATTTGGCGTCTCACGGCTATGTGGTAGCAGCTTTAGAACATCCGGGCAGCAACGAGACAAATACCAATGCTGCGATGGCGGGGAAGTGTCCCTTGCTAGCTCCTCAAGAGTTTTTAGACCGTCCCAAAGACATCAGTTTTGTACTCGACGAACTGACAAAATTGAACCAAACTGATGATAATTTGCAGGGTAAAATCGCGATCGACCGATCGGTAATAATGGGCTATTCCTTCGGCGGCGCTACAGCCTTGTCCCTGGCCGGCGCCGAACTGCAATTGAGCGGACTCAAACAAAGGTGTCAGGGGGATTTGATAGGGTTCAGCTTAGGCGAAGGCATTCAGTGCGCGGCGGCTGGATTGCCCGAAGAACGGTATCAATTGCGAGATGGGAGGATTAAAAGGGCGATCGCCATGAATCCGATCACATCATTACTATTTGGAGAAACGGGTTTAAGTGGAATTCAAATTCCTACCTTAATAGTAGCATCTTCTGCCGACAAAACAACTCCCGCCTTAGCCGAACAAATTGCCGGCTTTCCGAAAATTCCATCTCCTAAATGGCTAGTCGGTTTTGTAGGAGGAACCCACTTAAGCGTTAAAGATCCGAGTACAACTTTAAACCAAGTTCGTCGGCCGAGCACAGTAATTACCGGCGATGAAGTTGTCGGCGACCAAGCTGTTAGCATACGCAATTATATTAAAGCTGTAAGTTTGGCAACTGCCGCTCAACTAACTGCCGAAGCTGACAAATATGCAGTTTTCCTAACGCCTGAATACTCGCACTTTGCTTCCACAGCGGCACTCCCGGTGCGGCTGTTAACAGAATTCTCCCCTGAAACTAATGCAGTAGTGCAAGCTTTTCTTCAAGAGAATAAGTAGTCATTATTCATTAGTCCTTAGTGATTAAGTAGGTAAGCGCAAAAAACCATAGTATTTTGTAGAGTTCTCGATCCAGAACATAATTATGTAGGGTTCGCACTGCGAACCTTACCACTATTAGTCATTAGCTAATAATCTGAGTTCCGCTCTAACACCTATAATAAAGGTGTTTGTAGTGGTAGTTCGAGGGGACATGATATTGCGACTAGCAGTTTTTCCTTGTGTAGGCGGCGCCCCTTAGCCCCCACGAGTGTATTTTCTTCTTAAGCTGTTTCTGATATATTTTGTCCGTGCAAGGGCAAAATATAACAAAGTGCTTCCATAAACTCTACTCCCAAACTGCCATGCCTAAAAAAAATCTTATCCCGCTGTTGCTGCTGTTTATAGCCCTGTTTACCATTTACGGTGACACTTTAACTTTTCTCCCCAAACCTGTAAGAGATACTAGCGTGGCAAGTCGAAAGTTCTTCGTGGGGTTGTGGCCATCATGGGTGAAGCCGAAAGATTCAAACAAGCAAAGGGAGAAGGAGATTGAGAACTTGGAAAAAAGCCCTAGTCCAAGTCGCTAGTTTTGATTTACTAACTAGAAACTTTGTTCTCTAACAATACCTAGCCATTTTCGTGTAGGTTGGGTTAAGCGAAGCCCAACCAAACATAAGGATTTGAGATTGTAGATTTTAGATTTTTCCTCCAATCTCAAATCGATTAAACTTGAGATTTTAGATTTTCCTCACAGCAGTAAGGTGTGCATTGCACACCCTACAAATAGAGGTTAGGCGTCCAGGACTGTTTTAGATTTGTCCTCCCATCTAAAATCTAAAATCTAAAATCTAAAATTGATTAAGCCTGCTTTTTCAACCAGCTAAACATAGCTCGCAAATCTTTACCAACTTCTTCAATAGGATGTTCTGCTTCCTGACGGCGCATGGAGGTAAAACCCGGTTTGCCGGCTTGGTTTTCGAGAACGAATTCGCGCGCAAATTGGCCGGATTGAATTTCGCTGAGAATTTTACGCATTTCGGCGCGGGTTTGATCCGTGACGATGCGGGGGCCACGAGTTAAATCGCCGTATTCTGCGGTATTGGAGATGCTGTCGCGCATTTTGGCGAGGCCTCCTTCTACTACTAAGTCAACGATAAGTTTAACTTCGTGCAAACATTCAAAATAAGCTAATTCCGGTTGATATCCGGCGTCAACTAAAGTTTCAAATCCAGCTTTAATTAATGCGCTCAAGCCGCCGCACAAAACTACTTGTTCGCCAAAAAGATCCGTTTCTGTTTCTTCGCGGAAAGTGGTTTCTAGGATGCCAGCTCTGGTGCCGCCAATACCTTTAGCATAGGCCATTGCCCGATCGCGCGCTTGACCGGAAGCATCTTGATATACTGCAAACAAACTCGGAACACCTTCCCCTTGTTCGTAAGTCCGTCGCACCAAGTGTCCGGGGCCTTTGGGGGCAACCATTACTACGTCTACATTGGCAGGGGGAACAACTTGGCCGAAGTGAATGTTAAAACCGTGAGCAAATGCTAAAACATTTCCTTCAGAAAGGTTAGGTTCGATTTGTTCTTTGTAAATAGTTTTTTGAACTTCATCGGGTAATAAAATCATGATGAAGTCAGCAGCGGCTGCTGCTTTGTCTACCGGGTGAACTGTTAAACCCGCGTCGGTTGCTTTGGCTGCAGATTTGCTACCGGGATACAAACCGACAACGACATTCATGCCACTGTCTTTGAGGTTGAGGGCGTGGGCGTGTCCTTGGGAACCGTAGCCGATGATAGCAATCGTTTTGTTGGCTAAGAGGTCTAGGTTCGCGTCGGTGTCGTAATACATACGGGCCATAATCCTTGTCTCCTGAGATGCAAATTGGGTGATTGAGTGCAAAACTCTCATTTTATCAAAGTAGGGTACTTTTTTTGCAGAATTTTTTCCGATTAAGATTTGGGCGAGGGAAAATAAAGGGATCTCGCCCTGAATTTAGCAGGGTTTCTCGCAGAGTCTGCGATCGTCAAATATAATTGTCAGTAGCGTGCTGTGCTGTTGGAAAAACCTCACATCTTGTACCATTCTCAAGAACAGGCATCTTGCCTGTTCCACAAAGAGTGAATTTTCTTGTGAAACAGGCAGGAAAGCCTGTTCATAAAAAGCTTATTGAGAATGGTGCAACATCTCAGAAAAATGCAACTAACTAACTTTTTTAAGATGAAAATAAAAGCAATACATCATGTGGCGATTATTTGCTCGGATTATGAAGCATCGAAGAAATTTTATGTAGAAGTATTGGGATGTTCAATTATCAAAGAAACTTTCCGAACCGAGAGGAATTCTTACAAACTAGATTTGCGAGTCGGAAACGGCGACACCATTGAGCTTTTTTCATTTCCCCATCCTCCTGAAAGAATTAACAATCCTGAAGCTTGCGGTTTGAGACATTTAGCTTTTGCAGTTGAGGACATAGAAGCATCAGTTGCTTACTTAAAATCCCAACAAGTAGAAGTAGAAGAAATTCGCCTGGACGAGATTACAGAAAAACGATTTACATTTTTCCGAGATCCCGATAACTTACCGTTAGAAATTTATGAAAATTAAGGAGTCTCTCTATTTTTTCCAGCCGTTATTAAGTCAACCAGTCTGTATTGCTGACTATACAAACTGCATCATTCATCCCCAATCTAAAATCTAAAATCTAAAATTTAAAATTGTATAATGGACTCTATCATCAGAAACATAATCACGATCGGATTGCCTACTTTAATGCTATTAATAGCGAGAGTAGCGACAGGTAAAACAGGTGACGCAGCCACTTGGTCGGCTTTGAGGAAAGTAGGCGGTTCCTTTGGTATGCTGATCGGTTTAGGTGTGTTGGTATTTGTAGGATTTGTTGCCAATTATTCTAGTTATTTTGTAGTAGATAGCTTGCTGGTGAGATTGTATCAAAAGCGGCGAGTGTTGGAACAGCCAGAACAACTGGTAACAGAAATTGATAAATTGCCGATTACCAACGACCTCAAAATTAAGCTGAAATGGACGGTACTGCACAGCAATAACCAAATTATTAGCTTGAAGCACGTAATTTTAAAAGGGTTTATACTCGCAGCAATTGTAAATGCAATATTGTCAGTAACAGGTTACTTGGGAGAATTCAACCTGTTTTTTGAGTTGAGTTCTCATTTTAAACTACAATATTTGTTGGCTGGCTTATCAATTTTTATATTCTTCGCTCTCGTGCGCTCAAAAAAAACATGGTTGCTGGTGAGCGCATTTTGTATTATCCTTAACTTGGCGGAAATTGTTCCTTGGTATTTTCCAGCGCCAGCATTTGCAGGAGTAACTCCCGCACACAACTTGCGGATTTTTCATTCAAATGTTTTAACAAGTAACCGGCGATATTCTGAGGTGATCTCGCTGGTAAAAGCAGAGCAACCCGATATCGCGGTTTTTGTGGAAGTTAGCACAGTGTGGGCGAAGGAGTTAGCCGTCTTAAGCGAGATTTTTCCTTACTCTTCCAACCTGCAAGAATCTGAGAGATTTGGCAGTGCAATATACAGCAAGCTGCCTTTAGAAAATGCTTCTATTAAAGCCTTTTCAAAGCGAAGAAAGAGCTTGTTTGCAGATGTAAAATTTCAAGGTAAAATCATTTCTTTGATTCTTGTTCATCCGACTGTGCCGATCAAACAGCAGAGTTTTGTAGAGCGCAATCGACAGCTAGCAGGCATCGGCGAGTATGCAGCCCAAGTAAAAAATCCACTAATTGTGGTTGGGGATTTCAATACCACAATGTGGTCGCCATTCTACAAAAATATGGTAAAAACCGGAAACCTGCGAAATGCGCGATCGGGTTTTGGCATTCTACCAACTTGGCCGACTTTTATGCCGCTAGCTTATATTCCGATCGATCACTTTCTAGTCAGCAAAGAAATTGGTGTTTTAAAGATTCGTACTGGCCGCAATGTCGGTTCGGATCATTTGCCGTTAATTACAGATTTGGTCATTTGAAGACAGGATTCGATATTTTCTAACAAATTATTGATTAACTGGATCTGGTATTGCTGAATATTTGTCTGTAGCGGCTCTTTGCTGTCTTGAAAACTGATAACTTTTCCGGCGATTTCCTTGTAGTGTTGCAGCATGGAAAAAGTATCGGTGCTGAAGCGAGCGAGATATTTTTTAGCAGCCTCGCTGCAAATTTCCGTTACTTGATTTAGATAAGCTTCTGACGATTCAGCCGGTTTTTCATTGCCAGTTCTTTTATTCAAAATATAGCTAGCACCGCCGACTACTGCGGCTCCCACAGGCCCGCCCAACAGCCAACCTAAGCCTGTGGCGATCGCCACTGGAGCCACTTCGCCCTCGATCGACTTTTGAGGTGGAGGTGGTGGCGGCTCCGGTAAGCTGACTTGTGGGGATGGAGGAAACGAAATCAAAAGTGCGATCGGCTGTTCTTTCTCAAAGAATTCGCAAGCTTTATTTACCCATTCTGCGATGGTTTGCTGCTGATGTAAGACCTCTCGCTGAAATTTTAGCTTCCACGCATCAAAACTTCCTTCCTGAAGCGACAGCGCCATTTCCGATTGATACCGCTGCAAAAGTGTGGGCTGGTAAAGCCAAATCTCGAAATCGGAAACGCTGGCTTGAAAGCCTTTTGATATCAGTTTTTCGGCTTTTTGTTTAATTTCAATCTTGTCTTTATGCTTTTTTTGAGCTGTGGCTATTTCTGCAGCGACAGTTTCAGCTTTGGCTCGGAGAGATTGGCAAATTTTAGTAGCTATAGCTTCAATTCTAGGCAACTTAACTGCTAGTTGTTCCTGTTGAGCTGCCACAATACTTTGCAAAGCCGATTCAAAGCTGGCAATTCCTGTAGTTTGGGCGGCCGCCACATCTCCTTTTAGCCTAGCCCTCAAAGCCGGCAAAGCATCAACGCGGTAGATATTGCTGATATTGTTCGGCAAATTGGATCGAAAACTTTCGGCAACAAACAACAACCGATTGTAAACTTGTTTTTGTTCGTCTAGTTCGAGTAGATTTAGAAAATTGGCGACAAAGACGACAGTGTTCATGTTGCGATCGCTCAACCAATCTCTCAAGTTCTCCCGTTCGCCTAAAGTCATCAATTTGCGAGCATCTAAAACCTGCACAACCAAATCAGCCGTTAGCAATTTATCTCGAACCAAATTATCCTGTTCTTCTCGGTCATTGGTTCCCGGCAAATCCAGCAATTCCACACCGGTTTGCAGGAATGGATGGGGACAGTAAACATTCACGGCCGCCACATCATCCCGCATTTGTCTCGCGTCGTCAAGGATGGCGTAGCGTTTCAAAACATCAGTCCCCCGTTCGCTAACTTCCGTGCCGTCTTTCAGGGTAATTTTTGCGTGCAATTCCTCACCGTAGTTGACATAAATGGCAGCACCTGTAGTGGGCACTAAGTCGATCGGCAAAGCACGATTTCCCAGCAAGGCATTGAGCAAAGTTGACTTGCCGTAATTAAACGGGCCAAAGACAGCAATTTGAAAAGTTGGTTTGGCGAGATAGTCGCAGATTGAGGTGGTATCTCGATACAGTTGGGAGTTTTTGTCAAGTTCGAGAATACCGAGGGCTGATTTGAGATAGTCGGTTAGGTCTTGATAAATTTCGGGTAGTTGCATATTGTTGTTTTATTTCAAGCGGATGCTAGGAAAGCTTGATATAGCGATTCAATACTCTGCGACTCGACAGAAACATCAGCCTCTAATTTTTTCAACCGCTGCGATTCAGCCTGACAATTAATCTCGCGAGATTCCTTTTGTTCGAGCAAATTATCTAACTCAGCTTTCCGAGAATTAATATCCGCATTCATGCGATCGCCCACTTCTCGTCCGTAAACATCAAAACACTCTTTCACAGCATCGTGAATCGGCTGCCACTGCTCTTGAGCCACCTGCGGCAGATATTTCACCAGCTCTTTTTTCGCGGCTTTCACCAACTGTTTATGAGCTCCGTCTGCTTGCAAAACTCCCACACCCATTCCCAACAAAGCCAAGTATAGCGGCCCCAAAACAATCCCCGTCAAACTAGCAAGAATCGTACTGACGCTCAACACAGTGATTAAGTTGAGCAGGATATTTTTCCAATCAAAACCCGCTCCTGCCATTGCTACGCCCGCCAGATTTCCGGTCGTTAACGAGAACAATCCCATCGCCCATTTTGCCCAAGCTGGCGAGTTATCTTCGTTTGAGTTGCTGACGGCTGCTGGTATTTTTTGCCCGGTCAGTTTTTCGGTAATTTTTTCAGTCACTTTCGTGTAAGATGCTCCGTAATTTGCCGCACTTTGTGAGAGTTGCGAAAATGCTGAATTCATTTCTTGTTCAGCAGTTAGAGTCCAAGCTGCGAGTTTGTCGTTGATGTACTGCTCAAATGCTCGTTTGAGCGATGCTTCAAAGGCTTCTCGCTTGCCTTGGCTGAAGAAATCCAGAAACCTCAGTTCAGGTTGATACCGTAAGAAATCTGTTTCAAAGGTGTTTTCTAAGTTAAGAACGTAGGCGCGGAAAGAATCTGCGATCGCCCGCGATTTACTATCTCTAACTTCGATAATTTCTTGTTGAAACTCATCGCGAATCTGAGTCAGCTTTTTAAACTCCGGCTCAACTGAATTAATCTTTTCCTTCAATTCATTGACATCGCGATCGAGTAATGGTAATCTGCGCCCAACAGCTTCGCGGACACGAGCAGAAATTTGACGCGCCAAAGTTCTCGCCGGACGCAATTCCGAAATCGCCCTTTCCTGGGTTAAAAACGTATTCAGTGCCGCCATAAACTCGGGAAAACCAGTTCCTGCCAAATCCGCATCCGGGTTTTTCATCCGCAACCTGAGTGCCTTAATTGAGGTAATTGCAAACACTCGCTCGTCGTAAATATCGTGTCCTTCCGTTAAACAATATTCAGCCAAATTAGCTTGAAAAACTCGCCGCAGTTTCCCTTCTGCTTCTGCTAATTCTTCAGGATCGTCCGGGTCAATCAAACTTTCCCGCACCTGATCCCAAGCATTAATCAAAAAGAAAATGCTCAATCCGCGATTTTTGATGTAATTTTCTAGATAGCGTCTTTCACCCATTGTGCAAGGCTGAGTTGCCCTGAGCACAAACAAAATAGCGTGGCAGTTGTTGATGTAACCGAGAGATAATTCATTGCGGGCTTCTGTATCGTTCAGTCCGGGACTGTCTACTATTTCTATGCCTTTTTCTAGCAAAGGTAAGGGATATTCTACTACGGCGCAGTCGATATCTGGAAATGCTGGTTTCTTTTCTTCTTCTAGGCGTTTTGCCTCAGCGGGGTCAATTGTGTAGTTCTGTTTAAAACTTTTAAAATCTAGCTGTTTTGGGCTTTTGCCGTCATTGAAATAAACGGTAACTTTTTTTTCTGAACCATAGCGCAAAATCGTCAGCAAAGCTGTACAGGGATTTACATCGCTGGGCAGTAAGTTTTCGCCGATTAACGCATTGAGAAAAGTGCTTTTACCACGTTTCATGTCACCTAGCACTAGCAGCCGAAAGACTCCTTGGCGCAAGTTTTTACTGGCGACATCAATGTCGGCGTTGTCGGTTTCTAAACCTAGTTTTCCCGATGCTTCTCCTCCTACTAATTCTGATTGGTTGATGGCTGTTGCGATGTTGCTGAGGCGAGTGGCAATTTCTCGGCGGACGGCGGCTACTCGCTCTAAATCGTTGAGAAAGTTGCTAGTTTCTACTTTAAGGTTCATGGGTATTTCCTGATACTTTCCTGCTTGAGCTTTTCAACTTCTGTCTTCTTCAATAAACATTTTGTAAGCGATCCAAGCAATGCCTCCCACTATCAGCGCAGTTGCCAGCCAAGATGCTATGCGAACTGCAACGATAACAGCAATGACAATGCCTGTAAATTGAGCTGCTGCTATAATTTTTCTGCGCCACTGTTTGAGTTTGCCGTTAACTTGGCTGTCTGGTTCTTGGTACTTGCTTGTTAGATGTTCGGGCACGGAGCGGTCGATTTCGGCTTCTAGTTCGCGCAGCCGAATTTCTTGTTCTCGCTTCCGCAGTTCTTGTTCTTTGCGCCGGAGTTCTCGGGATTTGTTGTCAGGAGAATTCATAAATTTTAGCCTGTTTTCCGCTGGAAAAATATGTTATTTATTGTCAATGTTGGGGAGCGATAAGTTCTCTACGACTGTAACTCACATTTTCCCCCATGTCGAGAAATGTTAAGAAATTTTAAAAATGGCGATTCCCTACGGGATAGCTACGCTTCACGACTAATTAAGCCGATCGCCCGCACCGCTGCAAATCATCAATAGCCTTCGGGCCCGATAGTAGTGCGATCGCACTCCGCTTCCGACAAATCAACCAAGCGTGATCGAAATAAGTTGCAGCCCGCTAATTGAGCTTTGCTTAACTTTGCTTTCTCCAAATTAGCTCGGCTCAAATCCGCATATCTCAAATCGGCATTCGTCAAATCTGCATTGTACAAATCCGCACCTTGCAAATTAGCTTTCTGCAAATTAGCACCTCGCAAATTGGCGTGACGCAAATTTGCTCTTGATAAGTTTGCTCTTGATAAAGTTGCTTGCGACAAGTTAGCTTGATAAAGTTGAATGTCGCCCAATTCAGCATCTTGCAAATCAGTTTTATAAAGATTGGCTTGAGTCAAATTTCCGTAGGGCAAATAAGCTCGCCTCAGAACGCTACCAGAAAGATTTATTTCTGTCAAATCTGCTTGAAACAAATTATCTTCACTTAAGTCAACGGCGTTAAAGTTTCGCTGGCCCTCAGCATACTGAGCAAGCAATTCCTCAGCGCTTAGCTTTTGCATTTTTATTCCTCATGACGACAGCTACTGCAGCCAATCCATAACAGTAATTAATGGGTATTAATTTGTGTATTTATACTTAGGCATTATTTTATGTTAAGCTTGTGTAACAACGATCTCATTTTTTCTAAGATTTTTTTTATATTTGTAAATTTCTGCCTTGCTCGACCAGTAAGCGGTTAGTAATGTCAAGATCGATCAAGAAACCAAAGTCAATCCTCTACTGAAATATGCCAGAACTTCCTCTCTCCATTGCTCAGCACTACCACGAACGGACAAAATACGACCCTGAAACCATTGCTGCTAAAAGTAAACAGCTAGATTGGACAGAGCAACCTGTTCCTTTCAAAGAATATAAAATTGGAGCGTATTTTGACCTCAAGCCTTATCTAAAAGACCCCTCGGAGGATGCCGATGCCGATCCCGATGCCGCTTGGTGGCATCGGTTATCTAGCTTGTTGGTGTGCAGCTACGGGTTGACGGCGAAAGTGCAGACGGTAGACGACAGCTACCTATATTTGCGATCTGCACCGTCGGCGGGTGGACTCTACCCAGCAGAGGTTTATTTAATCTCCCGTGGCACTACCCAGTTGCCGGCCGGACTCTACAACTATCAGTGCAGAACTCATTCACTTGTTCATTTTTGGGACAGTCAAGTTTGGCCGACATTGCAAGCAGCTTGTTTCCAGTCGCCAGCGCTAGAAAATACCCAATTGGCGATCGCCATTACCACTGTTTTTTTCCGTTCTTCTTGGCGTTACGAAGACCGAGCTTATCGGCGAATTTTTCTAGACACTGGCCATTTATTGAGCAATATCGAGTTAGCTTGCGCCGTCAACGATTACCGACCTCACCTGATTGGAGGATTCGCCGACGAAGCTGTCAATGAATTACTGTACATCGACTCGGAGCAAGAAGGAGCGATTTGTATAGTTGCTTTAGCCGACTTGCTAGATATTGACCAAAACTTGCCTAAATTTAAAACCGCTTTGCCCGGAAACACCACCACAGATTACCCGAAAATTTCCGAAGGTCAACTGTTAAAATACCTCCACCAAGCCACGCATTTAGAATCAGACCCTACCGGAGCGGATGGCTGGAAACTTGATGAAAGTGAAGGGGAATTAGAGGATAAATACAACTTTCCATTTTGTACTAAAGTTTCGACGGTCACTCCTTCGATTCCTTGGGGAGTGAACCTGGAAACTTTAGAAAACACTATGCTCAAAAGGCGTTCTACCCGTGCTTATACAGGTGCTTCTTTGAGCTTGGGCGAACTGCTAGCTATGCTAGATTTTACTTACCAGCCCCAGCACTATATTGACCAAGGATTAGACGGTTATCCAGACTATTTCGATCTAAGTTTGATCGAGACTTTTATTGCTGTTTCGGGAGTAAATGGGTTAGAAGAAGGTTGTTACTATTACGCTCCGAAAGCTCAAGAATTGCGGCAAATTCGGTTTAAAAATTTCCGCCGGGAACTGCATTTTTTGTGTTTGGGGCAAGACTTGGGCAGAGATGCGGGGGCGCTGTTGTTTCACACGGCGGATTTGAACAGGGCTGTAGCAAAATATGGCGATCGAGTTTACCGCTATTTGCACATGGACGCTGGTCATTTGGGTCAGCGGTTGAATTTAGCAGCTATGCAACTGCGTTTGGGTGTCAGCGGTATCGGGGGCTTTTTTGACGATCGCGTCAATGACGTTCTCGGTATTCCTGCGAGTGAAGCTGTGCTTTATATTACAACTTTGGGCAGACCTCGATCGTGACAATAAGTTAGTTGTTATTTGTCAGTAGTATTGCTTCACTAAGCCCAGGCGAATCTAAATTTTACAGTCAAGCTTGATGAAATTAACATCTTACACCATTCTCAAGAACAGGCAAGATGCCTGTTCCACAAAGAGTGAAATTCGGTGTTCCACAAAGAGTAAAATTCTTGTGCGGTGGGCGTCCCGCCCGCCCTAAAAATACAACTTAAATGCGAGACAGCTTACCTATTTAATTTACTCTTTTCCTATTACTATTTCCCAATGCAAAATCGGCTAAATATTCTGTCGAGCACTGATTCTGTCACTTCTTCACCCGTAACTTCCCCCAATGCTTGAATTGCACCGCGCAAATCTATTGTCCAAAAATCTAAAGGCAATTTGTTGCTAATAGTATCTGTACATTGTTCCAGAGAAATTTTAGCTCTGGTTAACGCCGCTGCTTGCCGCTGGTTGATTGCTAAGTCTGAGTTTGCTGCTTCCAAATTTTCCCCGCTGACAGCATCTAAGATTGCTGTTTCTAAGTCTTCTATGCCTCGATCGAGGGCGGCGGCTGTGGTAACTATACGGTGAATTTCAGAGGAAAAAGGTAGTTCGGGGATGGTGTTTACTAGGTCGATTTTGTTGATAATTATAATTAGCTGGCGGTGCTTTACTTGTTCGTAAATTTCCGAATCTTCCTCTGTCCAGCCAGATTCCGCGTCAATTGTCAACAACACTAAGTCGGCTTGTTTTGCTGCAGCGCGCGATCGCTCAACGCCAATTTTTTCTACCTTGTCTTCGGTTTCTCGAATTCCCGCAGTATCGAGCACCTGCACCGGAATGCCGCCCACAACTAGCTGCGATTCAACCACATCCCGCGTCGTACCTGGCAAATCCGTGACGATCGCGCGATCGCTCCGGCTCCACGCATTCAACAAACTCGATTTTCCCACATTCGGCCGCCCAACAATCGCTACTTTCAAACCAGTTCTCAACAATTCTCCACGATCGGCCGTCGCTAAAATTGTTGACAATTCCTGCAAAATATGATTTATTTCCAAAGATGTTTTAGCTTCATCTAAGGGCGGCAAATCTTCCTCAAAATCAATTCTCGCCTCAATTTCTGCCAGCACGTCCAAACAAGTTGTTCTCAATTTGCGAATTGGCTGCGCTAATTTTCCCTGCAAACCGGCCAAAGCACTTTGTGCAGCAGCGGGCGATTTTGCTCCCACCAAATCCGAGATACTTTCAGCTTGAGTTAAATCAAGCCTCCCGTTCAAAAAAGCCCGCAGCGAAAACTCTCCCGGCCCGGCCAATCTCGCCCCATTTTCCAAACACAACTGCAAGACTTGCTGTACAGCCATAATACCGCCGTGACAGTGAAATTCCACTACATCTTCGCGAGTAAAAGAACGCGGGGCTTTCATGATTAGCAGCAAAGCTTCATCGACTAATTCTTGATTTTTGGGGCGGCGGATGTGGCCGTAAAGAATGCGGTGAGACTCCCAAATTTGCCGTCCAGGGGCGCAAAACAGAGTTTCGGCAATTTTTAAGGCTGCGGAACCGGAAACTCGCACAATGCCGACGCTGCCTTGTTGGGGAACTATGGCAGTGGCGATCGCTGCGATCGTGCCTCCTTTTGTTAATGATTCAGACATTTTTATTGTTCACACATTTAAAATTTCTCTCAATCTCCTGTTTTTGAGTATCAGGCAATTGCTTCTCGGTATTCGAGAGTATAAATCTCTAGTTCGTCAGTCACAAAATTAAAATAGCTGCCCTTCTGGGCAAGCTGCACGAGTTTCTGAGTCAAAGGGCAAGGGAGATTTTTTAATCTTTTTCCTGCGATCGCTAATTGCTCGCCGGCTTTGAGAGACAGGCTAACTTGAATTAGGGATTCAACCAGTAGTTGTACGTTCATTTGAGTCACCTCCGCCCCGGTTGTTAAATTATACAGTTTTCATTGAGAGGATAAACAATTTCAGCATTTTTTTTCTAAGATATTAGAAGAGCGTGACTACAGCGCTGGACTTGGGGAGCCAATCCCATCGCCCGTTTGTTCAGTCAGTCGATTTTAGATTTTAGATTTTAGAGTGACTCCACAAATGAATCGGGTAGCTTCAACTCTGGTCTAAAATTTTGGGAGGCTAACGACTCCTGTCGCAAAGCAACTATCCGTTTTTGGGTGGGAGTCACGGCTCGATCGAACTTAAATTACTCAGCCAAATATTTTGGCTATTCTGATTTCATGCGATAATGGAACATTGACAGGGTAGAGGGCAAAGCATGATTGGTCAACTTCTAGACAGACGTTACCGCATCATTAAAGTCACAGACTCAAGTGAGGTGGGAAAAACTTATCTAGCAGCAGATACTCACCGTCCGGGGTATCCGCAATGCACGGTTAGAGAAATGCGGCTACCCGGCACAAGTTCGCAAACTCCAGAATTAGTCAAAGTTATATTTCAAAGAAACGCAGAAATAATTGAAAAATTGGGAAAACACGACAAAATCCCGGAATTATTGGCGTATTTTGAGGAAAATCAAAGTTTATACTTAATTGAAGAATTTATTGCGGGATTACCTTTAAGTCAAGAACTAATACCCGGTGAACCTTGGGATGAAGACAAAGTAATTGGTCTGCTATCAGAAATATTAGAAATTTTGGTGTTCATACACCAGAAGGGTTTCATTCACCGCAGAATTCAACCAGACAGAGCTATCCGGCGCGAGTCAGACGGCAAATTTGTGTTGGTAGACTTTAGCTTAGACAAAGAAATTAACCCGGAACTCGCTAATTGCCATTTGTTGGCCCAAACTTCCCCGAACTCGGTTAAACGACATGAGGCAAAAAAACACGAGTTGGGAGCCCAGGAGTTATACGTGCCGATCGAGCAATTGAGCGGCAACCCCCGATACAATAGCGACATCTACGCTCTAGGTACGATCGCCCAGCTTGCCGTGACGGGACTCTCACCCAACGAACTGAGTGCCTTAAAAAACAACAAAAACGAAATTCCCTGGCGAAACCGGGCAACTTGTTCGCCGGCCCTAGCAGATATTATCGATCGAATGGTGCGCCCTGAGTGCGAGGAACGCTATCAGGAGGCAACCGAAGTTTTAGCAGACCTCAAACAAATCGCCGTAAAATTGGAGGTTGAGCCGCCGCCAGCCACAATCATCACGGACGCTATGAGTCAACCGCGAAGACAAAGCCAAACCAAACTCCTGCTGTTGGCTGCAACAGCGGCAGCTTTAATCTTGACGGCACTGATAATTTATTTTTGGCAGAGTCAAAGTCCGGCGAGGGCAAAAGAATGGTTCGCCCGCGGCGTGGCCAAGGCGCAGCAAGGTGACACAACAGGCGCGATCGCCGATTATACTCAAGCGATCGCCCTGAATGCCAGCGATGCGGAAACTTACTACAAGCGGGCAAACGCTCGCTACGACATGGGCGCAACCGAGCAAGCAATACAGGATTACACGCAAGCAATTAAAGTCAATCCTAGCCACACCAAAGCTTTCTACAATCGAGGTATGGCCCGCCTCGACACCGGCGACAAGCGGGGGGCCGTGGAAGATTTCACCCAAGTAGTGCGACTCAATCCCAGCGACGGTGAGGCATACTCTCAGCGGGGTTTAGCTTACTACGAGTTGGGTGACTACCGCACGGCAATTGAAGACTACACTCAAGCAATTCGGCTCAGTCCCAACGATGCTACAGCTTACAGCAATCGGGGTTTAGCTCGCTCGGCTGCAGGCGACAAAACAGGAGCAATGGCAGATTTTACTCAAGCCCTTCAAATTAGCCCCAAGCAAGCTGGCGTATACTACAGTCGTGGTCGATCGCGGTTTAATCTGGCAGATTATCAAGGAGCGATGGAAGATTATACTAAGGCGATCGAATTGCAACCAGATCTCGCTGATGCCTATACCAATCGGTGCAGCGCTTACTTGAATTTGGCCACCTATGACAAAGCGATTGCAGATTGCACCGAAGGAATTCGCCTCGATCCAAAAGATGAAGCAGCTTACAACAACCGCTGCATTGCTTATCTGAATTTAAAACAATTTCAAAAGGCCAGCGAAGATTGCAGTTTGACGATCGGACTCAACGGCAACAATCCCAAAGCATACAGCAATCGAGGATTAGCTCGATTGGCTTCGGGAGACAAGCAGGGAGCTTTAGAAGATTTTACTCAAGCAATTCGACTCAATCCAAGCGATGCAGTAGCTTACAGCAATCGCGGTACTATTTACTCAGAACTAAAAAATTACCCTTTAGCAGTTGAGGATTTCGCTCACTCGCTGCGGCTCAACCCCAACAATGCGACCGCTTTTTACAGCCGAGGTCTCGTCCGCCGCCAACTCAAAGACCGTACCGGGGCGATCGAGGATTTTCAGAAAGCTGCAACCCTCTTTCTAGAACAAGGAAGAGCCGATGGTTTCCAAAAGGCACAAGCACAAATCAACGATCCTAAATAACCTATTAATCACCAGTCAGATGTTAAAAAAAGAAGAAAAAAGGAAGAAGGAAGAAGGAAGGAGGAAGGAGGAAGAAGGCCAACTTACCAACTCCCCGTTACCAACTCCCCGTTACCAACTCCCCGTTACCAACTCCCAATTACCACCTCCCCGTTACCAATTCCCAATTCCCGATATGAACATGGTTGGTCAACTTTTAGACAGGCGTTATCGCGTAGTGCAAATTCTCAGTTCAGGAGCTTTTGGACAAACTTATTTAGCTGTCGATACTCGCCGACCGGGCCACCCTCAATGTGTAGTCAAACAACTTCGCCCTCCCAGCAACACTTCTACAGTTCTCAAAACAGCTTACCGCTTATTTAAACAAGAAGCAGAAATATTAGAAAAGCTGGGAAAACACGATCAAGTTCCATTTTTACTAGCTTATTTTGAAGAAGCCAATCAATTCTACCTCGTCGAAGAGTTTGTTCCCGGACACGCCCTAAATAGGGAAATTGTAGCCGGTCAACCTTGGCGAGAAGAACGAGTGGTGGATCTGTTGGAAGAAGTGTTACAACTTCTCGCCTTCGTACACTCTCAGGGAGTGATTCACCGCGATGTTAATCCCTCCAACTTAATCCGCCGCAAACCAGACGGCAAATTAGTTTTAATTGACTTCGGTTCGGTTAAAGAAGTTGCGAATCACGTCAGCGAGTACGATACAGAATTTCCGCGCACCATTGCTACTGGAACTCCGGCTTATATGCCGATCGAACAATTTCAAGGCAACCCGCAATTTAGCAGCGACCTATATGCCGTAGGGATGATGGCAGTTCAAGCTATCACGGGTTTGCCCGGTACGGATTTGCCAAAATTGCAAAATCCGAGTCCTTCTCACACAGGGGAAATTGTGTGGCGAAACCGAGCTCAATGTTCTGTGGGATTAGCAAATATAATTGACAAAATGGTCTGTCACCAATTTGGCAAACGCTATCAATCTGCGGAGGAAGTTTTGGCAGCTCTCAGCAAGTTGAGACACCGCCCCGAGCCGGTAAATATGACTCAAAAGAAAAGTATTTCTCCGAGCTTACTGTCTTCTGATAGTTTTTTCTCACGTTTGGCAACTCGGTTTTGGTGGCTGATTTTTACTATTTTCGGGGCAGGAATAATTCTGGTATTTCTGTTTAGTTATTTGAGCCGACCGAATCCGATTAAAGCTAAGGAATATTACGAGCAGGGAGTGGAGAAGTCTCGCAATCACGATGCCGCCGAAGCTTTGCAAGCTTTTAATAAGTCAATTCAATTAAATCCTAACAATCCTGAGAGTTTTTATCAACGGGGTAATGCTAATTATGATTTAAAACAGTATCAAGAAGCAATTGCCGATTATTCTCAGGCGCTCGCTCTCAATCCTAAATATGTTCAGGCTTATTTTAACCGGGGGCTAGCCCGTCACGATTTTAACGACAAGCGCGGGGCGATTGAGGATTACACTCAGGTTTTGAATCTCCAGCCCAATGATGCTGATACATATTATGAAAGAGGAGTTACTTATTTAGAACTGCAAGATTACAAGACGGCTATTCAGGATTTTAACGCAGTAATTCGGTTGCAGCCGAACCTTGTTAAAGCTTATCATTCGCGGGGGTTGGCTCGCGCTGGGAGCGGGGATTTGCAGGGGGGGATTGGAGATTATACTGAGGCAATTAAACTTGATGCTAAGAATGTTGATGCTTTTTACAGTCGGGGGAGAGCTCGCTTTCACCTAGGAGATTACCAAGGAGCTTTGGCGGATTATTCTCAGGTAATTGCGATCGATCCCAAGAGTGGAGATGCTTACGCTAATCGTTGCAGCACCCAGTTGAATTTGGGAGCGTATCAAGCAGCAATTGACGATTGCACTCAGGCCATTTCGCTGAGCGATGAGGATGGGGTTCCTTACAACAATCGCTGCATTGCTTATTTAAATTTGAAGGATTATCCGAAAGCAATTGCCGATTGCACTCAAGCGCTGAAAGTGAATCCGAATGATTATAATGCTTTTAACAATCGTGCTTTAGCTCGCAGCGCCGGGGGTGACGCGCAGGGGGCGATCGCAGATTTTACAGCAGCCATCGGGTTCAATCCCAACAACGCTGAAGCCTACGCTAATCGGGCTAAGATTTACCAGCAGTTAAATAATTACAATAGTGCGATCGCAGATTACGTCCAAGCTATTCGGATCAATCCGAATTATGCTGCTGCTTACTACGGTAGAGGCATGGTTCGCCGCTCCTTGGGAGACAAAGCAGGAGCGATTAGCGATTTAGAAAAAGCCGGCAAAATGTTTCTCGATCAAGGACTTACTGGCGGTTACAAAGATGCACAATTTGAGATCGAAAAGCTGAAGTAGTCATTAGTCATTAGTGATTATTTGTCGATGTTATATTTTTATCGGTCAATATTTTATAATCTCAGATTGCGTAAGGGCTGGTTCACCCTAATCTTTAATACTCACACAAAATGCAGGTGAACCAGCCCTTACGCGCTATTAATGCAAGCTATTATCAATCAATTTTCTGGGTCTTGAAGTCGTTTAACCAATTCATAAAACGGTTCCCAATTATCATCAATAGCTATGGACTCCCAAACAGCCTCAATCGTCGGTCTCAACAGCGATTGTTCGGGATTGTGCCTCCGCAAACAGTCGGCCATTTTGTCCATATCATCCGCAGACAAACTTTGCAAAACGTGATAATAAAACTGCCGCCAAGGTGCTATTAAGTCCGCCGGTTCCGCCTCAGCAAAAATTAGACTAGCATCATCTCGCCAAGTGCGATCGAACTGTCTTCGCAATTCCCAAAAGAAATCGTGATACTCAACTTGAGACTCCGCCAGCATTTTAATTGTTACCTTTAACAACTCATCAGCATCAGCTTCTGGCAAATCCTCAAATCCCAATCTCTTGAGCATCAACTGCCGATAAGCTGCATTATAATAATCGCCAAACTTTGCCAAAGCCGCATCCATATCAGCTTGAGGAATTGCCGCTGCTAGCGGTTGCTGAAGCTTCTCTAAATTGTCCCTACAAATCAACGGTTGATTGCCGTAACAATACAGACCGTAATGGTCGAAATAAGCTGCTGTAAATTCCGGCTTGTAAGTTGGGATAAAAGCGAAAGGCCCGTAATCGAAACTTTCTCCAGTAATCGACATATTATCAGTATTCAGCACAGCGTGGCAAAATCCTGCCACCATCCACTGAGCGACTAATTCAGCTACTCGCTGGACTAAATCTGCATAAAACAGCGCGTACTTTTCCTGCGGCGAAACCCCCGCATTTGTTGCTTCTAAATGCAGTTCAGGATAATAATATTCAATAACAAAATCTAAAAGTTTTTTAGTTAAATCCGGGCGGCCGATATAGTGCAACCTTTCAAAAGTTCCAAACCGGATGTGAGAAAGACTGAAACGCACCATTACGGACGATCGCGTCGGAGACGGTTCGTCGCCCCGCCACAAAGCATCCCCAGTTTCAACTAAACTAAAACAGCGAGATGTCCGAACTCCCAACCGATGCAAAGCTTCGGCGGCTAAAACTTCGCGAATTCCCCCTTTGAGAGTGAGTCTACCGTCACCGCCCCGCGAGTAGGGAGTGCGGCCGGAACCTTTAGTGCCGAAGTCGTAAAGTCTGCCGTCAGTCCCGCGAACTTGGCCGTATAAGAAGCCTCTACCGTCGCCTAAATTCGGGTTGTATGTGTTGAATTGATAGCCGTGATAGCGAAGTGCCAAAAAAGGGCGGACGCAGTGAAATTCGCCGAACGCTTCAATGAAATGTTGGTCGGTTACTTGTGCGGGGTCTAAACCCAATATCGGCAATAATTTGTCGTTGCGGAAGCGGAGAATATGCTGCGGAAAATCGGCCGCAGGGACTTCATCAAAATAGTCGCCGCCGAGGGATTCTATCGCGGGTTCGTAGTTGAGGGAAAGCAAAGGATTTGACATTTTTCTATTTTATCTTGAAATTGGCGATCGCTCCAAATTATATACGGGTAAGGTAGGGACTGCATCGGCGTCAACTATTGCCTCAGACCCTTTGTCTCCCTCATTTATAGCCGAGTTCGATACCCCTCGCATCCCAGCAGGGCTGTTTCATGCTCAAATTTTAGCTATGCTAAAGTTTGAGCATGAAACATAAATGTCTTCCTCGAAGACAAAAATTTTTTACGGTTAATTTTATTGATAGGTGAATTAACCGTTTTCCTTGCTAAAAATTGGGTTAAAGGATTAAACTTTTTAAAGTTTAGTGGAATGCAGCAGCTAATATACCTTTTTCCCTATTTAAAATTGGTCAACACCCCGTAAATTGCCCAAATTGCCATCGCCCGCAAATAGTGACTCGCCCGAAAAGTCCCCCCCGCCGTAATCGCTTCCGGCGTGCGAAACTGCAACCCATTTTCATAAATCTGCTTCACCACCGCATCTGTCAATTTAAACGCTTTATCCTCCATCCCCATCTGTACCAAAAAAGCCGCCAACCCAAAATTAATCCCCGTCCAAACTTCCAAAGGATGAGTCGCATTCGGATTTTCAGGCGAACCGTTCAGCATCACCCCATTCGCCGCACCGAACTCGCCATCGTTGAACTTCAAAAAGCAAGAATCGTACACAGTTTCTAAAGCACTGACTGCACATTCTGGCGGCACAATATCCGGCAATCCTAACAGCTTCGCGTAAAATTGACCGCACAATTGGTCTGCCATCACTACTTCGGAATTACTCTCGCTGTCCAAACGGTAATATTGACCGTTCCACAGTTTTTCTTGATAGCTCGGTCTTGCTTGTAACAGCCAACTGTGATATAATGCAATCTTTGCTTGAGGGTTAGGAATTATCTGCGGTGCTGCATCTTCCAAGATTTCGCCGATCGCGATCGCAGCCTCCAGCGCCGCCAACCACAAACCCCCGCAATACGCACTTATCCCCCGCATTTGCCAGTCATCAAACGTCTGATCCGGTGCTCCCGAATTCTCAGGAATTCCGTCCCCATCCTCATCAAAAGTTTTCAGATAAGCCAAAGCCTCAACAATTGCCGGCCAACACTCTTGCAGAAACTCACAATCTGTGCCGCCAGTCAATAGGAAATCCCGATAAACCTGTAACACAAAATCGCAAGGCAAATCCTTCCACAAATTGCAATCTTGATAGCTAGTATAATTGGTTTTCTCCCAAGGATGTTCGTTAGGAGCACCCAAATCGTGTGGCGTTGCACCGACAGCTTTTCTAATAGCCGAAGCTTGATTCCAACCAATAATTCTCGGCGTATCGTCTCCGGCTGAAATTGCCCTAGCGAACGCTAAAACCACCGACTTTTCCAAATCCGGCCACAGCATCAACAAAGCAAAAGAACCGTAAAGCCGCACGTCCAAACTTTCGTACCAGCGATAATCAATGCACTCCAAAACCGCAAATTGACCCTTGGGATCGCGTTCGTCCGCCGCACTCCAAAGAGTACCGCCGTCTGTCAGGGCGTATAACTCGTTAAACAAAGCCATTTTAAAACTGTCTGACAAATCTTTCCGTTCTAAAATCGGTTTTTGCCAAGCTTCAATATTTTCGCGCCAAGTATCGGAATGCTTCATTGCTGTGCGAATAATCGGCCAAGCATTTTTGCCGTTACGGCCGAAGAAATCTGTATAGCGGCGGTAGTACCAAACTCCTGATGCAAACTCAGTAACGGGCAAATCCCAAGCTATAATAAAGGGAATTTTGCGAGTTTTTCCCGGTCGAATAGTAAAGCGAACTGCGATCGCACAAGCCAACTGTTCTCCTGCGGCTGCGGCTGTCTCGTCTTTGTCATCCAACAAGAAACCTTCAGCAGAAAAGTTGCGCCAAATCTCCTCGCCATTCCCCGCCGGGTTCCAGCGAGTTTGATAGAATACTTCTACCGCTGGATTAGTAATAGTTGCGATCGCCCATTGTCCCTCCCCCTCTTTCGGTTCCTCATCAGCAGTCAACCGCGTCATCACACAACCGATCCGGTGGAAATCTTCCACCAACAAATTAAAACTTCCGGCACTTTCTCCCCACCGGGGTTGATAGTCATAAAATGGACTACCATCATCCCGCACCATCACTTTCGGCGACTTGTTGGCGTTAGTAAACCAACCAACAATATTCTCCCAAGTCAGCATGATGCTGAGAGTAATCGGCGCATCTGTAGGATTGTGCGCCACCCATTCAAACATGGCAACTGGGTAACTGCTTTCCTGATAATTGTCCGGCAGAATTGGCGAAAATTGCTCGCAGCTTAATTGAGCATGAAACACATTTTCGTAAACAAACCAACTGCGCGGATACAAAGCATGATAACTACCCGAAGAATTAGACTCTTCCCCGGTTCTTTCTTCTTCTTCCCTTCTTCCTTCTTCCTTCTTCCTTCTTCCTTCCGCTGGATACCATTTCCAACTAGATAAACTGCCATCGGTAGGCGGTTCAGTGGACAGTGCGAAAGCTTGTTTCTTGCCTTGAGTTTCTTCAAAAACGCTGAACTGACAAGCGGGCAAACTGCGAAAAATGTGTTCGCCGCCGTCAATGTGCCAGAGGTTGAAGTCGCCACGGGACGATCGCCCGATGCAGCCGGCACCGAACCCGCCCAAAGGCATTCCGTGCCAGGGCCCGTCGTCGAGATTGCTTGCGTAGCGGACTGTATAGGGATTCTCCCAACCGAGGCCGATGGGACGTTTCCAGGCCTGTGGGGGGATGTTGGGATTGAATGTGCGATCGTTATTCATGTGATTAATCTTAGCGCTCGATCGAGACTTGACAAAATTTTTTATTTAAATTTAAACTTTTATCGCGCGAACGAATCCCGATATTTCCGACTATTGTTGACTGTTGATTGTTGAGTTAAAGCAATTGGGGTCTGCGTTCCCGGATTCATCAATTCTCCAATCTAAAATCTAAAATCTAAAATCGGTTGGACGATCGCCTAACGGGGCAGAATATCATCTAGGCGAAGTTGCAAGCTTTTTAACAGAGGAGAAATAATCGGTTGACCGAGGCGAAATTGTTGCTGGATGTAATCTTGGTCAATCAGTTGGCAAACGGTGATAGTAGGTTGTTTTGGTTTACCGATAAAAGCCACACCCCCTAATCCGCGATAATCAACTATCCAATATTCGGGAATCCCTAAAATAGCATATTCTTCAACTTTTCGGGCGTAATCTGTTTCCCAGTTAGTGCTGACGACTTCTACCACCAATTTAATAGATCGTCCCAGCGTAATCACAGGTTCTCTTTCCCAAAGAGGTTCGCTGACAATAGCATTTTCATCTAACACGACAATATCGGGACGGCGGGCCGTAGCTGCATCTGAAAACGGACGGATCAAACAAGTGCGGGGAATGAACCAAGGTAGTTTTTCGGCGGCGATGGCGATGCCCATTTGAGTTGCTAGTTTACCGCTGACGGTTTCGTGTGGGCCTGTGGGTTCCATGTCAACTAATTCTCCGTCAGCGAGCTCGTAGCGGAAGTTGTCACAATATCGATCGAGGAATGTTTCAAAAGTTAGGATTTTTGGCGCGGTGTAAGCCATTGGAAACTAATAGTTTTTTGCTTAAAATCTTATTCTATCAATTAACCAAATCCCAAATCAGAACCTTTCCCCGCGTGAACCAAAGCCAACTTTTCGTAACGCTTAGCGTGTTCCACCAACTCGGCTGCTTCTTCCTCAGAGACATCCCGCATTCGCTTGGCAGGCACTCCCGCAACTAGCGTGTGAGGGGGAACGTCTTTGGTGACAACAGCCCCTGCACCGACGATAGAGCCTGTTCCTACCCTGACTCCATCGAGGACGATCGCCCCAATCCCGATCAGGCAGCCCCGTTCAATGTAAGCTGAGTGAATCACGGCTCGGTGTCCCACTGTCACGAAATCTTCCAAAACAGTCGGTTTCCCCGGATCGCCGTGCAGAATTGCTCCATCTTGGATATTGGTACTTGAGCCGATCGCAATTCGCTCTATATCCGCCCGCACCACCGCCCCATACCAGATACTAGCGCCCGCTGCCACCTCTACCCTGCCGATGACAATAGCGCCTTCAGCGATAAAAGCTGCTTGGGATAGATCGGGCAAGGGCCAATAGGAAGGAAGTGCAGGCAGAGGTTCGTTGAGATTGCTCATTAGTTGGTCGATCGTTATACTTCTAGCAGATTAGCTGGTTGTTGATACGGGATATAATAAAAGTATTTGGCACTTTTGCAGAGAAAATATGCTGGGACGCAAATAAATGATTGAAGTTGCCTTGCAATACCCGATGTTTGGCCCGGAAATTCAGTGTCCCCACTGTCGCCAAACAATTCCGGCTCTAACGCTAACGGATACCTATTTGTGTCCGCGTCACGGGGCATTTGAGGCAGATCCAAAAACGGGGGAACTGGTTCACCTTCAGTCTGGGCGGCACTGGCGCCGCTGGGAGAATGAATGGTATCGCCAGCACACGCACCCGGACGGGATTCGGTTTGAAATTCACGAAGCGCTCGATCGACTCTATACTCAAGGCTACCGAGCAACTCGCGTGATCGTTGCTCAACGCTATCGCGACTTAATCAGCGCTTATTTGGAACGCAGCACGCCTTGGCGCGGTCAGTCGGAATCGCCCCGGCCGAGGTTGTACGGTTTGCCTGTGGATTTTAGCCCCGATCCCCAAGAGGATCCTTGTTGGGAAGTGATTAATTTTGATTTGGAAAAAGAGCCGGGAGTTCCGATTAGATATCCCTATTTTCGGTTGTTTGAATAAGTGAAGGAAGAAGGAAGAAGGAAGAGGGAAGAGGGAAGAAGGAAGAGGGAAGAAGGAAGAGGGAAGAGGGAAGAAGGGTCTATTGCTTTCGCGCTAAAGATACGACCGTTTTTAATTCCGCATTACCAATTTACCCTCTAAAATCTAAAATCCCAAGCCGGAATTCCTACTTCCCTTCTAAAATCTAAAGAAGAAGGAAGAAGGAAGAAGGAAGAAGGAAGAAGGAAGAAGGAAGAGGGAAGAGGGAAGAGGAAATAAGGCTCTATTGCTTTCGCGCTAAAGATGCGACCGTTTTTAATTCCGAATTACCAATTTACCCTCTAAAATCTAATCCCAAGCCGGAATTCCTACTTGCCTTCTAAAATCTAAAGAAGAGGGAAGAAGGAAGAAGGAAGAGGGAAGAGGGAAGAGGGTAGAAGGCTCTATTGCTTTCGCGCTAAAGATGCGACCGTTTTTAATTCCGCATTACCAATTTACCCTCTAAAATCTAATCCCAAGCCGGAATTCCTACTTGCCTTCTAAAATCTAAAGAAGAAGGAAGAGGGAAGAAGGAAGAAGGAAGAGGGAAGAGGGAAGAAGGCTCTATTGCTTTCGCGCTAAAGATGCGACCGTTTTTAATTCCGAGTTACCCATTTACCCTCTAAAATCTAATCCCAAGCCGGAATTCCTACTTGCCTTCTAAAATCTAAAATCTAAAATCTAAAATCTAAAATCGAATGCACCACGCCTCGATTCGCACTGCTAACATTCACCGGGCGATCGCCTTTTACGAACAGTTGGGATTTACTGTGAGCGATCGCTTTACCACAGGTTACACCCTAGCCTGTTGGATGGAAGGTCTCAACGGACGCATCGAACTAATTCAAATCCCGGAACCAAAACCCGCGCCGGATGCTTTCGGAGACGAGCATTATGTTGGATATTATCATTTATCTTTCGATTTAACTGAGGCGACAACTGACTTACCTAGTTGGTTGCAGTCTCTGAAAGAGCGGTTTGAGGAAGCTGCTTCATACCAACCAAACCAGTTTCAAGCTTTGAAAGTTTTATTAGAACCGACTCAACAGGCGATCGGGCAAAATGTTTACGAAGTAGCTTTTATTGCCGATACTGATGGTTTGCCTTTAGAGTTTATCCGGCGGATGAATGGCTAATGAGGTCAGTAGTTAGTAGTCATTAGCCATTTATATTCTTTCAATTCATACCCCTCATCCTTAGGCAGAAGGCTCAGTTTTCTCAAAAGGGTGTCGGAAGTCTTTTCCAACAATAAATCGCGTTGCATCTAGAGGATAAGTCTTAACATAAACCAGACAACCGGTGGCCGACGACGGACTATAGGGAGAATTGGGTGAATACCGCAGCCAACTACCAGTTGGGAAATCTCCTAACTCATCACTCCAAGACCCTTCGATGACAAAGATTTCTTTCACCTCAGATTCAACTACGTTCCACAAAGCCGTGCCTGGTTGCCAGCGTTCCACCCAAACTTTTTCATGAAAACCCTCTTGCTCATAAAGTGGCTTTACTTCAATTTGGGGAATAGCACCGGGCTGCCAGGACAACTCGTAAATATTCGTTTTCACCCGCTGGCGAGTGGTTCCACCATGTTGCCGTAATTTAACAAATGTCAGGCAACCTTCATCGCTATAAGGACGATGGATAAACCCTTCGGGATTGAGCATATAAGATCCTGGAGGATACACACCGGTTTCATCAGCGAAGTTACCCTGGAGTACCAAAATTTCTTCTCCACCCGGGTGTCCGTGTAGCGGGAAAAAGCCACCCGGATCGAAGCGAGTCAGCATGGTGACGGGATGATCTTGAACGTTATCGTCGGACTCAAAGGCACCAAACCAGATGCCCGTAAAAGTGGTCTGATGCCAGGTTAGCGATGACTGCAAGACTGCGGCTCGACTGGATACGTCGTTGTGAATTGGTTGAGGTTGCCACTGATGTTGAGAAGACATAATTCTTAAAATTTAAGATGAATTGCTGATTTTGTAGAGGCTGGTTCTTATAGTAAGTATAATAAATTTTGTGCTATTTGCTGGGCTCGCCTATTCCCTATTTATACTGTTTCGCCAGTTCGATCTTTTTATCTAGCAATATACCGCCCACAGGATCTGTCCCATAGGAACCTCCGACGTGTAAGGCGATATCCAGGGCAAAACCCACCTTGCCATCCAAGAGCGCCAAAGCCCAAAGACTCACGTAGTGGCGCAAACTAGCCTCAACTAATTTGAGGTGCTCTAGGGTTCTGAAATATCTGGCTTCAGCGGCTGTTGGACTCCCCGGCCGTTCGATGTGTTGCTGGTCGAATTGACTAGAGAGGGCTTTCCGCTAGGGATAATCATTCTCTCTCTCAATCGGAAACTGAGAATAGTTATTACTCTTAATCCCTAGTAACGTTCGCTACTAAGCTGCTACGCAGCTAAACCGGATAAAATAGCATTGCCTTTATTTTTGATTTTTCTATCCCATTTAATAACCATTTCTCCTTCATTTAATAATCTCTGTAGCAATTCCGACAATTCTTCTACTGACTTAAACAGTCGATGTGCTATATATTCTTTCGCTGAATGCCAGACCAATTCAATCAAATTATAATCGGGGCTGTAAGCTGGCAAAAATTCTAAAATAATATAAGGCATTTCGGCTAATATTTTACTCACAATGTCTTTCTTTTTATTAAAACTAGCATTATCTAGAATAATTACAATCTTTATTCCAGATTCGGCAAAACTTTCGGCTTGATTACCCAGTTGTCTCCATTCTTGAACTATCGAATCATTTAAGGCATTAATTTGCTCATAAAACGTATCCGAGTCTCCTTTTTTGATCACAAAGTTTAACCTTTTTTTGTCATGGTATCTCAACCCACCCATGAGATTTACTCTGCCTCTTCTCCTTTGGCCTGTGATTTTCTTTCTACGACCTTTTTTACCCCAAGTTTTTCTTCTTATCACTCTTAAACTAAATCCACTCTCATCCCAAAACCATACTTGTAAAAGCTCTGGGGTTTCTTTAGTTATTCTTAAATACTCCGATAGTTTCTGTTTAAAAGCTTCTCTTTCAATTGGATTTTGTTTATCC
>NZ_JAUBPR010000086.1:0-28462 GCF_036700845.1 Microcoleus sp. S13_C5 | reverse complement strand
TGTGGGACAAGTATTAGCTCATCGTTGTGCTTACTTGAACGGCTTAATTGGTAATCAGCGAAGACCTGCATGAGTATCATTACTCACTACAGAAGTGACATGCTCCCGAGTTTGGCGAGAGTTTCTAGTTGAGATGCGGTGATGTTTGCTTTTGTGAGAGTCATATCACTACCCTCCTAACCTTGAATTACCTTTAGCGTGACAGTTTTTGTCAACAACTTCTATGAGCTAGCTCATAGTTGGCAAAGAAACAGTCAAGGCTATTTAATCGATCGCACTCCCTGTTAATTTGTAATTGCTAAAGGTACTTGCTGTGAAACGTAACCTGTGGCTTTAATTAAATCTGCTGCCTTTTCGCCGATCGCAATTGTCGGCGCATTCGTATTTCCTGTGGTGATTGTTGGCATGATTGACGCATCTACCACACGCAACCCTTCAACTCCATGTACGCGGAGTTCAGAGTTTACAACCGCCATTGAGTCAGTTCCCATTTTGCAGGTGCCGACAGGATGAAACACCGTACCGCACGTTTCCCGGATGTAGGCTTCGAGGGCTTCCTCGCTATCAACGTCAGCACCGGGAGCGACTTCCTCACCTCGAAACTCATCAAAGGCACTTGTCTGAAATAATTTGCGGAGTAATTTAATTCCTGCAATGACTTTTTGCACATCAGATTCACTTTGGAGATAGTTCATCCGAATCATTGGTGGATCTTTCGGCTCGGGCGATCTTAAAGATACACTACCAATACTCTCAGGATGGATCAAACATACTAAACCAGTGAATCCCGAATCAGAACGAGGAGGGGATGTCAACAGAATAGGGCTGAAGATCAACTGTAAATCAGGGGCAGCATCCAGATTACCCTCGCTATGCAAAAACAATCCGGCTTCAACGATACTACTGGTGATTGCAGGGTGTAAATCCTGAGTTGCCAGGTGTACCACAGGAATGAGAGGATGATCTTGGAGGTTTTGACCGACACCAGGCAAATCGACTACTACAGGAATACCCAATGATTCCAGGTATTCTTGATTACCAATGCCGGAAAGCATCAGCAGCTTAGGCGAATCGAATGCGCCAGCACTTAAAATCACTTCCCGGTTAACCCGGACTTGGTGCAGCGTTTCCTCGTATAGATATTCCACCCCAACGGCGCGGGTTCCCTCAAACAACAATCGAGTCACTAACGCTCCTGTCGTTGTTGTCAAATTGGGACGATCGAGAATTGGCACCAGGAATGCAGCAGCGGTACTGTGCCGTTTTCCATCTTTAATCGTCACCTGATAGAGCCCTGCGCCTTCTTGGTGCATCCCATTGAAGTCAGGATTGTTGTGATATCCCATGGCTACAGATGCTTCTACAAATCGTTGGGATATCGGTGCCGGGGAAATTAGATCGGTAACGCTCAACTCGCCATCGACACCGTGGTATTGAGAAGCACCTCGTTGCTGGTTTTCAGATTTCTTGAAATATGGCAATACATCTTGATAACTCCAACCAAGATTACCCAATTCTTGCCAGCGATCGTAATCATGAGGATTGCCTCGGACATAAAGCATGAAATTAATCGAACTACTGCCGCCCAAGACTTTCCCGCGGGGATGAAAGATTTTGCGGTTATTGAGGTAAGGTTCTGGTTCTGTGAAGTATGCCCAGTCTACCTCAGAGCCTAGTAAGTTGAAGCATTCCAACGGGATTTGAATCTCTGGTTTCGTATCTGGATTGCCAGCTTCGAGCAACAACACGGTTGTTTCACTGTCTTCTGTCAGACGGTTGGCGACAACACAGCCTGCCGAACCTGCACCAATTACAATGTAGTCATAGTTCGTCATAAAATTCTCCTTTTTTGTTGTCTGTAGTGGATTAATTTAGTCAGGCTAGAGGATTCAAGTTTTCGTACAAGCTTTCTGCATCAAAATACGGTTGTTTTTGTACACCTCTAAAGTTCCAGACTTCGGGCTATCCAATGTGCCATCCCACACCCAATATTCATAATTACCCTTCCGAAACTTATAGACTCGAACGCCTTCTGTTGCTTTGCTAGTACCTCCGCCCAAACTTAAATTACCGTTGGAACTGGTCGAGCGATATAGCAGTTCACCCGAAGCCTTCTTTTTCCAAATATTAATGTTGTAACCACCCTGGCATCTTGTACTGAGGATGAGGTCAGCAGTAGAATCAGCAGACGCAGGTAAGGAAAAATTAGCTAAGACACAGATTGGTAAACTAAGGAGTAGCGCTGATTTTTTTAGTAGTGTTTTCATGGTTATTAAGATGATTCGGCGGTTTAGATCGCTCCTTATCAAACGAAGTCTGCCTCGGCAGACTAAGAAATAAAGGGGTATTTAAGCTGGTTTAAAAGCATAATTCCCCTACAATGAAACCGTTCGCTCGACGTTGGTAGCCGTCAATTCAACAACTGTATGGGGACTTTTGAAAGTTAGCCGCGCTTCTGGTTTCTGGAGTGCCACCATCGTTTTGACGTGTTCGTCTTCGTCATCACGGATGTTCGCGAACACGTCGTATAGATTATCCACCTTTGGACGACGAAATTCATGACTTAGTGCAGTCTGAACTTCATCAAACATATAAAGATCGCCATCCCGATAGAAGTTGATTGCCACCTGGGGCGCAGGTTGAGCTTTCAGTTCCGCTTCATAGGTTTTCAAGTATTCGTCATAGGTGTGATAGGCATGACCTTCAATCAGTTCCATCAGGTAGTAGGCGTAAGAGGGAAACAGCATATAAATCAGCACTACCACCCAGTAGTAAGCCACGGCAACGTGTTGAGCGATGAAGCGATCGATCCAGAGGCGATCGCCCCCCAGTGATTCCATAATTAACAAATGATGCAATTCGTTCCAGGTTTCAGCGAAGTGAACTTTCAACAAGTCTGCTTTGCGCCAGTAACCCAGCGTCTCGTAAAGATGCAGCACTGATAGATAGGAAAAGTAAGGCACGCGGGCGATGGTTTCCAGCATATAAAATCGAGGGTAGGAACGATTTCCGTAGACGACATCTACAAGGAAGACAAAAAAACCAACTATCAATCGAATCAAAACTTTCATGGTGCATTCCTCAAAAATTGAATACATTACCAGGGGCTCTGAGTCCCGACTTCTCAGAGAAGTTGGGGCTCTGACTTGTACCTACTTACGCCAGTAGTTGTTGGCAGCAGCGACTGTGGCAAATTCTATTGCGACAACGTGACCAACTGCAATCAGCATCATGGCATCATTGCCATAAACCTCTCGTAACTGTTTGCGCTTTTCTTCATCAGGCTGAGTCATTTTAATAATCAGCCGTGCCATTTTGACTGCCAGTTGTCGTCCGGCTTCTGGTGTTTCAGTCAAAAGCGAGTTATTGGGAACTAATGTAACTTCGGGTGGTGTTACCACAGATGGATTGTTGGGATGCATTATATTATCCATGTCAAAGTCTCCTGATTTAGTGTCTTTTTTAGAACAGCAGCATTGGTTATCCAAGACCTCCCTAAGTTGATCTGCTTCGATCGTACAATGGCATTTTAACGGCTTCTCTGAGCTAGCTCAAACTTGCATCAACTCACCGAGGGCTTTCAGTTACTTATCTAAAAATATCTCCTGGGAAAGCCGCTCTAGCTTTTCTGGATTCCGCACACTGTAAATAGACTGAATACAGCCATCCACAATTTCAAACGTCATCACACTGTGAATGTGGCCATCCAGATATTGGATCATGCCGGGTTGTCCGTTGATATCGGCTAAGTGAGAGACAGAATTAAGCAGCCATTTGCGACGAATGGCTAACAGCATCCGAGCCACCTTTACTGCTCCATGTATCGGCTTGAGGACTGAAACCACCTTGCCGCCACCATCTGAACAAAACGTCACATCCTTCGCCAGCAGCAGTAACAAATCTTGCAAATCCCCTTTGGTGGAGGCATCTAAAAATTGGGCTGTAATCTGCTTTTGTTGAGGCCGAGAAACTGGGAAACGAGGACGTTGGTCGGCAAGATGCTGCTTCGCCCGTCGCAGGATTTGGCGACAGTTGGTGGGACTCTTGCCGATCATCTGACCGATTTCGTCATAGTCATACTCGAACACATCGCGGAGTAGAAATACTGCCCGTTCGATCGGAGATAAACGCTCCATTACAGTTAAAAATGCGATCGAGAGCGAGTCTGCTAATTCCATTATATCGGTTGAATTTTCGGATTGTTGCGTTAACATCGGTTCTGGTAGCCAAGTACCGACGTATTGTTCTCGTTGGACACGCGCCGATCGCAAATGATCGATGCAGAGACGAGTAGTAATAGTTGTCAGATAAGTCTTTGCCGATCGCACCGTGGAGCTCGCCGTCTGTTGCCAGCGCAGGAAGGTTTCTTGTACCATATCTTCGGCATCTGTGACAGTTCCCAGCATTCGGTAGGCGATCGAGAACAGCAACGGACGATGGTGGTTAAAATCATCCATAGAACTCATAAAGCCCCCTGCTCTTGTTGCTGAATAGTTCTCAATGCCCAGAAGCCAATTCCAGCTCCTAATCCATCCACAATAAATATCAGGATGGCTGTGACTTGGAACAGCAAACCCCAGCCTTCAAAGGCAACTTGAGACACATGATCTGGACTGATCGCGATGAAATGATTGTAGAGCCCAAACAGGATCGATCCAGCCATTGAACTGAGTAAGAGCCAGCTACCAATGCGGTAGAACTGTGTCCAAAGCAAAACGGCTGCAATGATGGGAATTAGAAAAATCACCATACCCACAAACAAACTCTGAAGGAGAGAGAGGGGAATTGGGATTTCCAAATGCGCTAAACCATGCAGTCCGTTTGCGATCGCATGGATCACCGCGATCGTTGTTCCATATTGAGCAATCTTCATTTTATTTCTCCCTGATTAGAAAGCTTTCTAGACAACTCCTAGTTTTAGCCCGATCGAGATTAAATTGTCAGTTGGCCCTCTTCAACGGCAGTTTTAACAAGCCATTCCAACGATCGCGGTTGAAAATTTAGTTCGCGTTTTGCCTTACCATTGGAGACACCTCGTAACTGGGTGCCATAGTAGACAGCATCTCCACCACTGATTCGCAGAGCATCTTCAACTGATACCTGCGGTGGCGGTGGAGCATTGAGCCACTGGGCATAAGCAGGAAGCCACACGCGCACCTCTAAGGGCCGATCGTCCGCAATTAAGTAAATGCCAGGATTGCCTCGATCGACTGCCGCCACCGTCGCGAATGCCGCATCCTCAGTGTGAACCCAAGACCATACACCTTCGCCATTTCCGATGATCGGGAATTGTTGCTGCCGCACCTGTTCGGCAACGTCTCCATCGGTTGCGTACCAAGTGCCGGGCCCGTAGAAGAAGCCGTAACGCAGGACAATTCCTTCTAGATTGGGGTTCCCTAGCAAGGGATGTTCAATCTCCTTCAGGGTGCGGGTTCCGTCTGCAACTGCGGGCGAAGCATCTAAGGCTAGGGGTGTTTCTTCATCGGCCAATCCTGTACCGGGAATCGCCCAAAAGGCGACCGACTGCCGGATGTAACGACGCACACCAGCAGCTTGCGCTGCCGCTAGGACATTTGCACCTCCTTCGAGACGGATGCGATCGTTCAGTGCTGCTGCCGCCTGCATCGAGTCAGGGGTGTAGGTTTTAGGCAGAGAGGTGAGTTGTTCGATTACAACTTCCGGTTGAGCGCGAATCACAGCAGCTTTGACAGCATCTGCATCAAACACATCTGCGATCGCAGGTTCCACACCTTGTTCAGCTAAAATCCGTGCTTTTTCTCGAGTGCGGGTCAACGCCACTACATCATGTCCTGCGCTGTGCAATTGGGCGAGTAGCGGACGACCGATCGCTCCCGTTGCACCTGCCACAAAAATTCTCATCTAGCAACCTCCTGTTGAAACCTGTGAGGTATTTATAGATAAGACGAAAGAGCATCGTTAGTTGTGACAAGTCGTGCGTGTTTCCGATCGCCGGCGATCTATCGGAAACACGCAATAGAATTATTGATAAGATTCAGAGGAGCTAGATGTAGAGGTCATCTTATGTCGCCGATCGAACAACGGCTTTTAGAAGCGATCGAACGGACTCCTGAACCGATTTTAAAGCAAACCCTGACATTCCTGGAATTCTTGACCAGTCGGACACAGGCCGGGATCGTCCCAGACTTTGACTCAGATTTTGATTCAGACACCGACTCCAACGACCAAATCCTCGCTGACCTGAAAGCCTCCTTCCACCAAGCCAAAGCGGGACAAACCTTCCCCATCGAGGAGCTCTGGGACGGCATCAATGTCTGATATGCCAGTCCAAGTCAAATTCACGGCACTCTTCAAACGTCGCCTCAAAAAACTCGCTAAAAAGTATCGCCAAATTCAAACGGATGTTCAGCCCGTCCTCGATGAGATTATCCAAGGAAACTTCATCGGAAACCAGATTACAGGAACCCAATACACCGTTTACAAAGTCCGGGCTAAAAACAGTGATGCCCAAGTTGGTAAGAGCGGTGGCTATCGTTTGATCGAGTTGAATCACCGACTCAGGTTGTTTTATACCTGATTTACTCTTCCTCAGAACAAGCAAACGTCTCGGCCGAGGAAATCCAAACTGCGATCGCACAATACCAAGCAGAACCAGGCGAATAAGACATTTTTCAAGTCTAAATTTTGGATATCGCCGACATTGACGTAGTGACAGGATGGAGATGGCGCACGTAATAGTATGTTACGTGTCAGTGATGATGCTATTTCTATCGTTGCAGTTCAAGCGCATTGTCAATCAATACTCAGAAATGTTAGCACGTAAGTGAATTAGATATGACCCAAATCCCGACCTTCTTGTGGCAGCAGTGTATCTTTAAGAGTTGACACAAATTTTTTAAACTTGTGCTAACTCTTGACTACATACTTAAAACAGTGAAAATATGCTAAGACGCAAGCAACAAACGAACCAACCTATGAACTTTTCCAAGAAGTCAGGGGGCAAAAGTGCCACACCCCCAAAAACCAACTCAACACAGAATCTCGGCGCCACAGGATTGCGGAAATTAGTTTTTGCCGCCGGAATAGCCTCTCTGTGCGCTAGCTGTCAAAATCCTCAAGCACCCACCGCCACAACTCCCGCAGGCAGCCCCGGAACCAGTCCCGCAGCCACTCCCGTCGCAGTCAGCACCCCCGGAGACCCAAATACTGTCAAAATTGTCTCCATGCTGCCGATGACAGGCAGCGCCTTGGGTCAGTCTCAAACAATGGTCAACGGCATCCAACAAGCCCTCGCCGAAACCAACTCGAAAGCTTGCGACGGCAAAATCCAAATCCAATACGAAGTTTACGATGACGCCACCGCCGCCGCCGGCAAATGGGACCCGGCCCAAGTAACGTCGAACTCCAACAAAGCCGTCGCTGACGGTTCGGTAGTTGCTGTCATCGGTCACTATAACTCCGGTGCCGCCAAACTTTCCATTCCCGTGCTCAACCAAGCTAACATCGTTATGATCAGTCCGGCCAACACTTATCCGGGACTGACTAAACCAGGAAAAGGCGAACCCAAAGAACCTAACGTTTATTATCCCACTGGCACTCGTAATTTCACCCGCGTTGTCCCCGCTGACGACCTTCAAGGTGCTGTAGCTGGCAACTGGGCGAAATCTTTGGGCGTGCAAAAAGTCTACATTCTCGACGACCAAGAACTCTACGGCAAAGGCATCGCTGATGTTTTTGAAGCAACTTCTAAAAAGTTGGGAATTCAAGTCCTCGGCCGAGAGGGAATTGATATTAAAGCTAGCGACTATAAGGCGTTAATGAATAAGATCAAAGCTTTAAATCCCGACATGATTTACTTTGGAGGCACTACTCAGAGCAATGCCGGACAAATAATTAAAGACATGAGAAATGTCGGAATGACGCCTGAGGCAGTTAAATTCATGGGGCCAGACGGCATCAAAGACCAAGCTTTAATTGACGCGGCTGGCAAAGATGCTCAAGGAATTTACGCTACTTTTGGCGGCTTGCCTCCTCAAGAATTGACTGGTGCGGGCGCGAAGTGGTACACAAGTTACAAGGCAAAATATAATGCTGAACCGGAAGCTTATGCAGCTTATGCGTATGAAGCGGCTAAAGTTGCGATCGGCGCAATTAATAAAGTTTGCAAAAATGACCGCGCTGCTATCCGCGAAGCTGTCTTGGCAACTAAAGATTTTAACGGGGTACTCGGCACTTGGAGTTTTGACACCAACGGCGACACGAGCTTGACTACAATGTCAGGAAATGTTGTTAAAGGTGGCAAGTGGGAGTTCGTGAATGCGCTCAAGACGGAATAATTAATCAGAAGGAAGAGGGAAGAGGGAAGAAGGAAGAGGGAAGAAGGAAGAAGGAAGAAGGAAGAGAGAAGAAAAATCCTTCAACTTTTTTAATTTCCCAATTTTCAATTCCCAATTCCCAATTCCCAATTCCCAATTACTCAAAAACATGAAGAACTGGAAAAGTATTCTCTTATATCTAGGTGTAGTTTATATAGTTTTGCTATTAGGCCCGATCGCAGGATTTGATTTGCCAAAAATCGTTGGAGAAATAGTCAGCAATCCTGAAGTTTTTATCCAACAATTATTAGTTGGTCTTGTCAACGGCGCGCTGATTGCAATTATTGCTTTGGGTTACACTATGGTTTACGGCATTATTGAGTTAATCAATTTTGCTCACGGCGATTTGTATATGTTGGGTGCTTTTGCTTCCCTAACCGTGTTCGGGGCTTTTGGGATTCAAGATGGCGCACCTTTAGCTATTGCTATACCGGTGATGTTAGTTGCTTTAATTGTATGTTCGGTGTTTTGTGCTGGACTCAATATTGTTGTGGAAAAGTATGCTTATCGGCCTTTACGAAATGCTCCCCGTTTGGCTCCTTTAATTTCGGCAATTGGAGTTTCTTTTATTTTCCAAAATATGGGGCTGTTTTGGGGAGGATTGAAAGCTTTTATTCCGGTGATGGGATCTAATTCTGCTGCGCCGAAAAGCTTTCCCGATTTGTTGCCGCGAGTTGATATTTTCAAAGCTTTGGGAATTCAAACGAGTATTGTATTTACTACGAAAGATTTAATTGTGTTGGTGGTGGCGGTTGTATTGATGGTTTTGCTTCATGTTTTTGTCCAGTACACTCGTCTGGGAAAGGCGATGCGAGCAACTGCTCAAAGCCGCGATGCTGCTAAAATTATGGGAATTAATGTGGATCAGATTATTGCTCTGACTTTTTTGATTGGGGGAGCTTTGGCGGGTTCGGCTGGGATTCTGGTTGGTCTGTACAACAATACTATTGTTTTTACGATGGGGTTTACGGCGGGTTTGAGGGCTTTTACGGCGGCGGTTTTGGGGGGAATTGGCAATATTGTCGGGGCGATGTTAGGAGGGGTTTTGATTGGGTTGCTTTCGTCTTTGAGCGATCAGTATTTGTCGAGCCGTTGGACTAATGCTTGGGTGTTTGGGGTTTTGGTGGTGATTTTGGCTTTTCGGCCAGGGGGTTTGTTGGGCGAGAATGTTCAGGAGAAGGTTTGAAGGTGCTGGGTTGAAAAAATGGCAAGAAACATTTAATTAGACCTGAAAAAACAGCAGATCCAGAACCCAGAGTTTTTACAGAAATGGCGGCATTAAAAGCGATCGCATTTTAGTTTTACGTTTTAAATATTCCCTGGTTTGAGCCAGCCAAAAACTTCGCCTAAAGTCAACTGCATTTCCGGCATAAATTTGGGCATCGGAAGTATATCTGTTGGTTCTTGCAAGGAAATAGGCTGCTGCCTTGCGGGATAGGCTAAAATGTTTTTTTCATCGGGATCGAGCAACCACCCCATCTCACAACCGGCATTCAAACAGTGCAAAATATTGTTGGTGACTTTGGTTTGGCTTGGGGCTGGGGACAATATTTCTATTGTCCAGTCTGGGTGAGCATTAAATGTATTGGCAATTTCGCCGTCAGCGTCTAGGGGAATGCGATTCCAAACAAAAATCGCGACATCGGGAACAATAGAACGTCCGCCAAATGTGCAGCGAAGTTCTGGTAGGGCTAGGGCAATTTGCGGTTTCTCTGCGATGTCGTTGGCGACTGTTACGACTCTGCCTTGTAGTTTGCTGTGTTTTCCTTGTGGCATAGGTTTTTGTACGATCGCACCTTTGATGTATTCGCTAGCGGGTTTGGTTTCTGGGAGTTGCAAAAACTCGTCGAGGGTGATAGTTTTTTGAGGTGCTTGTACCATATAGCGATCGCCCGTTTGAAGTGTGTTGGGGTAACAGTTCCAGTATATTTGAAGTTTCGTCGCTTTTGGTGCAATAATCGAACTCAAAAGACTCTAAACTGTAGCTAGCCCGATAGACCGTTTCCACGATAAGCAGTCGATCACATTAATTGAGGCAGAATTTGGCACGGCCCGCGTCAGTCGCATCTATAACTGCAATTACTAGCATTCTTTCATCTAACTACTGAGTAATGACTAATAACTTCTTCCTATGTCAAACAAGATAATTAAAGCTATTAAATCGAGTGGTATTTTAGGGGCGATCGGCTCTTTGACTGTTCTGTTATTCGGTGGTTGGAGCGGCACGGTGATCGGCTGGCTGATGGGTACGGCGGCGGGCTTTATGAGCTGTCGGGATCAGAAGGTTTACAGCCCGAAAATGGGTGCTGCGATCGGCAGTTTAGCGGGTGTGGGATTGGGAGTTTGGCTGTTAGTTGCGAGTGTGGTAGAAGGGGTTTTGATTAGACCTTTGTCTGGTCAACCTGCTGTGGCTTTGCCGACGACGCTGCTGTACGGGATTTGCAGTTTGACGATCGCAATTTTGACAGCTACGTTAATGGGTGCTTTGCAGGGTTTGCAGGGGGAACGCCAGCGGCTGGCAACTCTGGTGACATTAGCTTTTATTCTAATTCTGTTTCCGTTTATCGATATTCAGGCTCAGACTGGGTGGATTGCTACTGTAGTACAGATTCAAATCTTTATTATGTTGGCGCTGGGTTTGAATATTACTGTGGGTTTTGCGGGTTTGTTGGATTTGGGATATGCGGCGTTTTTTGCGATCGGCGCTTACACGACGGCTTTGCTATCTTCTGGGCAGTTAAATATTGCTTGGAACTTTTGGGTGGTACTGCCGATCGCCGCCGGTGTAGCTGCGATCGCGGGCGTCATCCTGGGTATTCCGACTCTGCGGCTCAAGGGCGATTATTTGGCGATTGTTACCCTCGGTTTTGGCGAAATTATCCCGGTTGTCTTTAGGAATTTAACCGCGATTCGGATCGACGAACCAGTCTCGAAGATTGTTGCGGCTGTTTTGGGTAAACCTGAGTTGGTGCTGTGTCTGGTTGGGTGCGATCGACCTTTTAACCTCACCGGCGGCGAAGCGGGAATAAACCCGATCGGGCGTCCATCTCTCCCCATCGTCGGCACTTTCAGCACCGGCAACTACTTTCCCTGGTACTACCTAATTTTACTGCTAGTTGTCTTCGCTTACTTCATGATTTCGCGGCTGCGAGATTCCCGCTTGGGAAGGGCGTGGAATGCCATGCGCGAAGATGAATTAGCGGCTAGTGCGATGGGGATTAACCTGGTCAAAACCAAACTTTCGGCTTTTGCGATGGGAGCGACTTTTTCGGGCTTTGCAGGCGCGTTTTACGCGGCCTATATCAGCGCGATTTTTCCCAGCGTTTTCGATTTCTCGGTATCGGTAATCATCCTGTGTATGGTGATTTTAGGCGGTTTGGGCAACATGACCGGGGTGATTTTGGGCGCTATCATTATCATGTCTGCCGATCGGCTTTATCTGCCACAATTAGCGCAAGTCCTCAAGGGTTTTCTGAATACTTTTGTACTCCCCAGGATTGCAATTCCCCAGTTGCGAGACTTTCTGGCCACCAGTTTAGACCCGATTCAAATGCGCTTATTTCTATTCGGTCTAACTCTTGTTGTCATGATGCTCGTGCGGCCGGAGGGACTGATTCCTGATAAAATACACCAAGCTGAACTGCATTCTGATGGTGAAGCGAGCAATGAGTCTTTAGCAGATGCGAGAAGTCAATAAGTAGGTAAGGGCAAAAACCATAGTATTTTGTAGGCGGGTTTAGCTAAGAATCTAGGATGCAAGGGAGTTTAGGGGTGTAAAAACCCCCTCCCCATCTAATGTTTATTTGTAACCAACTGCTTAGTAAGGGTGAAAGATTAGCCATGAAAAATGTAACTGGTACTGCTTTTATCGTTGCGGAATTTAGGGCAGAAGAGAATGAAGAGACAATTCCTCTTTATACCGATCATGTAGTAAAAATATGGTTGAATGAGGAAACAAAAAAAGTAGCTAACCACATAGCTCAAAGCTCTCCCGCCGCTAAAGAAATGGTTAAGTTGCGGACTAAATATTTTGATGATGTTTTGTCCAATCAAATTTTAGGAGGTTGCAAGCAAGTAGTTATTTTAGGTTCAGGATTGGATACTCGCGCTGCTAGAATTAATGGCGAAAAAGTCACTTATTTTGAAATAGACGACCGTGCGACTCTTCAATTAAAAGCAGAAACTCTCAAAGCAAACAAAGTTACGGCCCATGTTCGCTACCTTCCCGGCGATTACGTAAAAGACGGTTTAATCCCCTTGCTGAAACAGAGTGAATTTGATTTCGCTCGACCGACCTATTTTTTGTGGGAAGGCAACACTACTTTGGTTGACAAAAAAGATGTAATACTGGTGTTAAAACAAATTCGGGACAATGTTAATAATTTCCGATTGTCCTTTGATTATATGTCGGAAAAGGTAATTTTGAGAACGACGGGTTACCACGATATCAATGATTACATAGATAAATACGAAAGTATGTATGCACCGTGGATTACTGGTTTTGAAAATATTGCCACTTTGGCTGACGAACTCAATCTCAAAGTTATTGAAAACTTTTCGACTGCCGATTTACACGCACAATATCGCCCTCGCCGTTCGCTAGAATCTAATCTTTTTAAGTTCTATTTTGTCTGTACCCTAGAGAATATCTCCTAAAATATCCCAAATAGATTCGCGTGCGTGAAAGCTCGCGAGCATCCCGCTCGCACAACTCTAAAATATTAGGAAACACAACCAAAATGTCATTATTAGAAGCACAGCAACTTACAATGCGATTCGGGGGTTTGACTGCCGTCAACCAGGTTAGTTTAACTTTAGAAAAGGGAGCGATCGCCAGTTTAATCGGCCCCAACGGTGCGGGCAAGACTACTTTTTTTAATATGCTTACGGGTATTTACAAACCGAGTGGGGGGCAGTTGGTACTTGAAAATAAAAATATTACCGGCTTACCGCCCGATCGTCTGACTACTTTCGGCATTGCTAGAACTTTTCAAAATATCCGCTTGTTTAACAACATGACTGTGCTGGATAATGTTTTAGTAGGTAGACACTGCCGATTGAAAACAGGTTTGTTGGGTGCAATCCTCCGCACTCCGGCTGTGCTTTTGGAAGAACGGGAAGCTAAGAAAAAAGCCTTGACTATGCTAGATTTTGTCGGTTTAGGTGCTGCTAAAGCGTCGGAGTTGGCAAAAAACCTTTCCTACGGCGACCAGCGGAGATTGGAAATTGCGAGGGCTTTGGCTTCCGATCCGAAAGTGCTGCTTTTGGACGAACCGACTGCCGGGATGAACCCGAACGAAACGGCTGATTTAACTCGCTTTATTTACCGGATTCGCGATGAGTTGAAGTTGAGTATTTTGCTGATTGAACATGATATGAAGGTGGTGATGGGAATTAGCGATCGCGTGAGTGTTATGGAGTACGGTACTAAAATTGCTGAGGGAACTCCCGATCAAGTTCGCGCCGATCCCCGCGTGATTGAGGCCTATTTGGGAAAAGAAGAAGATGGACATGGATAATGGGTATTGTGTGCCGACAGATAAGTGAGGTGGGCATTGTTTATCCTCGGAAGAAGCGATATAATGTTCAGCCAATTAATCCAATAAAATTAGGGGCGGGTTTCACCAAAAATCTGTCTTTCAAACCGATAATATTTATCAACCCGCCCAGAACAACAGCATTTTATAACGAACAATTCAACGGAAACGATAGGATGTGCGCCTCGCACACTCTACGGATTAACATTCGGGGTTTTTCCTAAACTTTTGATTTGAGTTCCGACATTTGTTTCTTGTGTTTTCTCTGCCTGACAAACAATCCTAAAAAGATTGCAGTACCTAATACTGTGCTCGGTTCGGGAACTGCTTCTGCTTCTGCTTCTGCCTTGGCGATATTGTTTTTAACTTCTACTAACCTTAAGTTAGTGGCGCCGTTGAATGTCCGCGAATATACCCCAGAAGTATAAAGGAGGCTAGCTGCTGCACTTTCTTGAGCCAGAAAATTAAAGTTAATTTCTGTGGGTTTAAAGCTGTTGCTAACGAAGGCATTTGCAGAAAAGCCATTAGAAGAGTCTAAACCCATGGCAAATTGAAAAGAGTCTAACAAAATGTTAGTAACAGTGTTAATCACCCAGAAAGATATACTGCCATTCGCCCTAGCGCGTTCGGATTGGGGGTTGTCAACTGATGTTAAAAGAGCTAAAAATGTCTGAAAATTGAAGGAAAAAGTTTCTTCGGCATCAATGAAGAAGTCGCCGATCACTGCTGCTTGACTTTGGGCTAAACCGGAATAGTTATTCCCGCTGCCTATAACTTCACTTTGCGAGAGATTTGCTGCCAGCAATTCGTGACAGTTAGATAGAAAAACGGCATCAGCAGTTGCCTCGCTAATAACTGAACCGCTATTAGCTAGGGTCTGAGTGTAAGTGTTAGTAAATGTACCTGTCTCAGTCGATCTGTGACTGAAGTTGTCAATCATTACTCCTGCTGCAGAACCTGCTATTGTGGCAGCACGGCTGGGCGCAATACCTACACTCAAGCTGGTTACTAAAGGAGTTGCTAATAAAAATGCGATCGCTCCGGTACTGTGATGTAATTTCATGGTAAATCTCCTTAAATTTGAAAAATTTTAAGTGCTGTTATTAGTCACTTGTAGCGGTTGGTTTCGCTTACGTATTAATACTACCTATTTACTTAGAGATTTTTGTAAAGCTACTGTCAAGAAAGCTGGTGTTTAAGTAAAAATTATGTAAAGTTGGTTGCCACAGCTACTAAAAATATATTGTATGGAAGCTAGGGCGGGTGTTGATATAAGTAAAATTACTGCTTACTCTAAAAAAGTTTGATTTTAAATAAATGCAATAAAATTTTATAATTAGTCGGGATAATATAATAAAGCACAAAGCAGAAAGAGTAATTATGTTGGAAATTAAAGACATTCACACCTACTACGGAAATATCCACGCTCTCAAAGGAGTATCGCTAACAGTCTCGCAGGGAGAAGTTGTGACATTAATCGGCAGCAACGGGGCGGGGAAAACGACCACTCTCCGCACGATTCAAGGACTGTTGCGCCCGCGCCAAGGCACTGTATTATTTGAGGGAAAGCCTTTAGAAGCACTATCTACAGAGGCCATCGTCCGTTTGGGGATTTCTCAAAGTCCCGAAGGGCGGTTGATTTTTCCGCGCATGACGGTGCAAGAAAACCTAGAAATGGGTGCTTATCTCCGCAACGATACTCTCGGTATCAAGTCCGATATGGAAAAAGCATTAAATTTATTTCCTCGTTTGCGAGAAAGAATTAGTCAAAAAGGGGGAACTCTCAGCGGTGGCGAACAACAAATGTTGGCGATCGCCCGGGCTTTGATGTCGCGCCCCCGCTTGTTATTATTGGACGAGCCGAGTATGGGATTGGCACCGATGTTAGTCAGTCAAATTTTTGCGATCGTCCGCGATATTAATGCTGAAGGAACAACTATTTTACTGGTGGAACAAAACGCCCGCATGGCTTTAAGTGTAGCCCATCGCGGCTATGTCATCCAAACTGGTCAAGTTGTAGTTGCTGGTACTGCTAGTGATTTGCAGTCAAATGAAACTGTTCGCAAAGCATATTTAGGTGAAAGTTAAATAGCTATTCTGGTAATCGGTAAGGGCAATTCCCATTGGCAATTACCAATTACCAATTACCAATTACCCTATTTGCGATCGCAACTTCCCCGTTTCCAATTCCGTCTCAAAAGCTGCCCGCACCTTTTCCCACTCTGCTTGGGCTTCCAACAGGCGATCACGCGCCGTACTCACATCAAAAACCTGTTCCCCTCCAGACTCAACCGCCACGCGGCCCATATACTCCAACTCCTTGCAAACAGCAGAAAAAGACACGGCTCCTAAATTGGCGCTGCTCGACTTCAGCGTGTGAGAAGCCAGCTTCAAACTATCAGCATCGCCGAGAAAAATAGCCTCTTTAATAGTTTCTAAATGTTGCGGTGCGTCTTCCAAATATATCTTAATTAGCTCCCCCAAAAAATCTGGGTCTTCATCATCATCTAGCTCGCGGAGATTTTGCAAAATATGAAAATCAATCGGCGAATCTGCTCCCGGTTGAACGCTCGAAGATCCCGCTGCATCACTGTCAACTTGCTCCGAAATATCTTGATTGTTTTGCTCAGTAACCGCATCCAATTCATCCCGAATCAGAGGTGAACACTTGCTCAAGGCGATCGCCAACTCTTCCCGGCGTACAGGCTTAGTAATATAATCGTCCATACCTGCTTCCAGACACTTTTCGCGATCGCCCTGCATCGCATTAGCAGTCATCGCAATAATTCTCGGCTTCTTGTTAGCAGGCCATTCCTGACAAATGCGGCGCGTCGCTTCCAACCCATCCATGTTCGGCATCTGCACATCCATCAGCACAACATCGTAAGATTGCCGCTTCAGCGCCTCCAAAACCTCCAACCCGTTAGCCGCAATATCAGCCCGATATCCTATCCTGTCGAGTAAATGCGTAGCGACTTTTTGATTCACCACATTGTCCTCAGCCAGCAAAATCCGAATCTGACTAGAATTAGCTGCATCCTGTCCGGCAGAATTCGTCGCAACCTGCCTCAAAACAGCAGGCGTCCGCTGCACGCGGTGCTGTTCTTGAGAATTTTCAAAATACTTCAATCCCGAAGTCAAAGTCACCACATTTGAAACTTCTCCCCTGCTGCTTCTGCCAGTAACATATCCAAAAACTTGCAGCAACACATTATAAAACTGGGACTGTTTTAAAGGCTTAGTTAAAAAAGCCGAAAAATGTACTTCTGTAGTTTCAAGTTTTTTCCAAACTTCGGCCTTACTTAAATAAGTAAACAGCACCAAAGGTAGTGCTATTTTGCGAGGGTTTTTAACGATGACATTCGGATTTTGACCGTCGCCGCCGGACAAATTGCTCAGCTCAAATTTCCGAATCTCCACAGCCAAAGCCACACCGTCCATATCTGGTAGATTCATAGCCAAAATAGCTAAATCGAGCGGCGAGTTTCCTTTGATGATTTCCAAAGCCTCAGCACCCGAAGTTACAGCCACGGGTATCATTCCCCAAGACTCTGCCTGCCGGATCAAAACTTGCCGATTAATGGCATGATGCTCAACAATTAACAAGCGCTTACCAGCGGCAAATTCGGGCCTTTTTTCCTCAGCCCGGATGTCATTCGCTTCAGCAGTCACCGTGAAATAAAAAATCGAACCCGAACCGGATATCGACGGCGGAGTAAATTCTGCAGGCGACCTTCCAGCGATACTTTGTCCGGCAGAAACTCCCGCTTGAGACTTAGAACTTCCCGGAGTAACCTGGCTGACAACCCACATTGTACCGCCCATCATATCGCTCAAACGCTGGCTGATAGCCAGTCCCAAACCCGTCCCGCCGTAATGTCGCGTTGTCGAAGCATCCACCTGCGAAAAAGCTTTAAACAGGCGATCCATCCGATCTGGCGGAATTCCAATTCCCGTATCTTGGACAGCAAATTGAATCTCGTATTGTTTGCTACGTGCCAACTCTCCCTGGTTAATTGCTAGCGGTTGTGGCGCTAGAATATTAATTTTATCTGGTGAACTATTAGCAGCTACCTGTTCAATTTGCCTAGCCGTACAGCACACCACAATTTCTCCAGATTCTGTAAACTTAACTGCATTGCCCAGCAGATTTACCAAAATTTGGCGCAGTCTCGTGACATCTCCTAAAATGTTTTTCGGAACAGAATCATCAATAAAGTAAGCCAGCTCTAAACCTTTTTCTGAGGCTCTCGGAGCCAGTAATTCCAGAGATTCTTCTATACAGTTTTGCAACTCGAAGGGGCTGCGTTCCAAATCCAATTTTCCAGATTCAATCTTAGAAAAGTCGAGAATATCGTTAATAATAGTCAGCAAAGCATCGCCGCTGGTACGAATTGTCTCCACAAAATCCCGCTGTTCAGGAGTTAGTTCCATATCCAGCAGCAAGCCCGTCATCCCGATTACCGCATTCATCGGAGTGCGAATTTCGTGACTCATAGTCGCTAAAAATTCGCTCTTAGCTCTATTAGCAACTTCCGCCGCTTGTCGTGCTTGATCCAAAGCTTCATTTTGCTCGGCTAACTGTCGCTGTCGCTGAACTTCCGTTTCTAAAAGTTGTGCTTGAGCTAAGGTAATTCCAACTTGAGCGGCAACATCTTCTAATAGTTCAATTTCGTCGGGATTCCACTGGCGAGTTGCATCGCACTGGTGCAAAGTAATAATTCCATTCGGTTCTCCTTGATAGGATGTGCGAACCGCTAACATAGATTTTAATCCGATGCGGCGGCACATCGGCCCCGAAGATTCCAGCAAAGGATCGGCAAACACATCGGGAGATGCCAGGGCTATATCTTCAGCGAGGAGTTTTTCTGTGTAGGGGTTATAAGTGACAGAAAGTTCTAAATCTAAAGCCGATTCGTGACCGGGTTCTAAGTATTCCGCGACGCAAGGAAGGTGGGGATAAGGTTCGGAAAGATAGGTGTGAATTGTACAGCGATTGACACCAAATACGCGGCCGATTTGGGTGGCGGTAGTTTGAAAAATTTCTTGAGTGTCTAAGGTCGATCGCACTTTTTGAGTAATTTGTTTGAGTAGTAAAACGCGCTGGTACTGACGTTGCAAAGTCCGCTCTCGCTCTTCGCGGGCAATTTCTGCGCCGATGTAATTGCCCATCAACTTTAAAATTTCAAAATTCAGCGGTTTAAAAGGAGATTTAGTGGTGCGGGAAGTAAAGCTCAAAGTGCCAAAAATTCGCCCTTGCACTATTACCCTCGTCCCCACAAAAGCCTCCAACTTGCGGACGCTGTAAGCGGGATGGTTGCGCCACTGAGTAGTGCCGGCTGATTCGACAGAAATAGGTTCGCTCGATCGCAAAACCTCTCGCTCAAAGGTTCTGCTCAAAGCAAAACCGTCTCCTTTAGCAAATCCAAAGGGAAAATCTTCCGGTACATAAGCCGCAATCACTTCGTAGCGATCGCCCAAAACCCTGCCCAACAGCCCGATATCCATCCCAAACTGACTACAGCCCATTGCCAGCAACCGGATCGTTCGATCGTCAAAAGATCCTTCCGAGGTCACCATTACCTCGTAGAGCGATCGAATTGCCCGCTCGCTTTCCCGCAGATCCTCAACTCCTTCGAGGCGGTTGCAGACATCGTGCAAAGTCCCGAAAATTCCCGCTATTTGGCCTTGGGAATTCCGGCGGATTTGGGCAAATAGTTCCACGGAAACAAAGCCGGAATTAGTGTGAATTCCCAAGGAGTTTTTCCCCGAAACCGACTTGGATTTAAATCGCAGTTCTCGCCGTTCAAATTCCGACTTCCCCGACAGCAAAGACTCCAATAAATTTGCACATTGCTCGCGCTCATCTGGATGCACCCACTCTACAAAATTAGTTTCCAAACTTTCGGAAACCGAAAAATTCGTAATTTCCGTCCAAGCGCGATTGAGAAATTTCCAAACCCCCGCCGCATCTATGTGGAAAATTACTGTTGCTTTCAAAGAGTCAAATAGTTGGAACTGCTCCCGATCATGCTCGCGGTTTTTGACTTCAAACTGCTTGTTTAGAGTAATATCTGTATGAGTTCCTACTACCCGCAGCGGTTTGCCAGTAGCGCTGCGTAAAACTTGACCACGGTTCAGCACCCAGACAGTGCTGCCGTCTTTACAGTACATCCGATATTCTGCTGCAAAATCCGGTGTCTTTTGGGCGAAGTGTTCTTCTAAAGCTCCCTTTACTGAGTCAATATCATCTCGGTGGATGCGACTCCACCATTCCGATCGGCGATTCGAGATTTCCCCTTCTTGGTAGCCCAGCATTTCTTGCCACCGCGCGGAATAAAAAAACTCATCTGTTTCGAGATTCCAGTCCCAAATCCCCTGATTGTTGACTGGAGGGGGGAGATTTGGCTGCTCTACGAAACTGTGGTGAGAAATTTCAGCCACCTCGTGGCTATTTGCTGCTGTCCGCTGTATTTCTGCTGAGAGTTTTTTGTATTGAGCGTTGCTAGATTCTAGCTGGCGCTGCAAAGCGATCAAGCCAGAATGCAGAGATTTTGAATCCAGCGCTTGTAAAAGGATAGTTTTAGGATTGATAATCCCGATCGGGTGATTTGTTTCGTTAATGACTAATAAAGGCAACTGGCAGTAGTGTTTTTGCAGCAGGGCGACGGCTGCTTCGAGTGTAGAGTGCGATCGCACCAGCGGTGGCGAACTGCTGCAAATTGCTCCCGCTTTAATTTTGTTAGAGTCTCTTCCCAGCGCCTGCAACTGCACAATATCCCGCGAACTTACCACCCCAACCAGTTTGTGAATGTTGGGATTTGTAAATTTGGAATTGTGAGCCGCACCAGTCGAGTGTTGATCGGGGGTTTCAGTGATTAATACATAACTAACATTGTGTCTAAACATCAGTTGCGCCAAATAGCGAACCGAAGAATTAGAAGGAGCGTGAATTATTCGCGTTCCTGCTATTTGAGGGATTTGATAAAGTTTAATTAAACTTGCGGGTAGCTCTAATTTCTGATTCAGAATTGGCAGCGGCGGAGGGAACGCGAAAGCCGCAGGTGGCGAAGCGCTGCTAGTTGCTTTTTGTGTCGATTCCCCAATTCCCTGCAACATTTGCACCAAGCTTTGAGAGCTAATTAAACCGACAAGTTCTTCAGTGTCGCTGACGACTGGCAAATGGCTGATCTGATTTTTCTCCAGGAGATTTGCTAAGGCAAAAAAGTCGGGAATTTCCGATTCTCGGGCTACAGTTACGCTTCTGATCATTATTTGCTCGATCGCAAATCCCCTCAAAGCAGCGCCGATGGAGTTTAGCTGTACGATATCTCGCGCTGTAAAAATCCCCAGCACTGTCTGGCTGCTCGTCGGATAGGGAGCTTTTGAGCCGTTGTGAGGCAGCCCGTTGCCTCCTGCGTGTAACGCACGCGGTACACCGTTGTAGAAACCCGACTGTTCCCGCGATTGTGGGGAAGTTCCGTTCATGGGATTTCCGAGTTGAGAATTCCCGCGTGTTTCTACCACGAGGACGTAACTGGCTCCTGTGCTACTCATCAGCTCGATCGCCTTTTCTATGGGCGTCTCAGGGGTGACGGTGAGGGGATTGCGGTTGATGACCTGACTGAGGGAGGGAATAAACATCAGGGGGCATAAAAGTGATATTTGTTGGAAAAACCCGATCGCAAGCAGCAGATTGATTGAGAGGCTTTGTCCGCGAGATTTCCAAGCGCGCTCAAAGTTTCTGTACGATTAAACTCACCCCTACTTCCAGCATCTTGGCATTTAAAATTAATTCCGTGCCATATCCTGATAATTGACGGCTTCTGACTTTCAGAACCAATGCTATCTGCCAGAGGGCCCAGATGAAGGCGGGCGGGTAACTCCTCGCTTAGCCTAACTGCTGCGGGTTTACGAGCAAGAATTTCTGCGATTGTCTAGACTGCACCCTACTTTCTGCCCCTCAACGGAACTCTCGCTCGCATTCTGTTTGAGGCAAGATACCTGCACGCTACCAATTTACCAGCGACAGGAGGGGAATCACAACAGGACGACTTAGGTATGGCAACTGTGCAATTAGGGGTTCGAGGGTTCCAGGGTTTCAGGGTTCCAGGGCTAAACAGGCAGAAAATAAATAATTCTGAGCATAACTAATTCTATCTTATCCCAATTATGGCCCCGATGATTTGAGCTTCAATTCTGGCGATCGAACTTGATGAGAATAGCGCTGTTCCCCGCCAGTGCAAAACTCGCATTGCTGTCCTTCAGCCTTAAGCTACCAACAACCTCATCCATTGTTTTAGAACTGAACTCCCGCACCGTGCCATTACCAGTTTTTATCAGCTCCGAAATCTCTGCATTAACAGTGTAAGATGTTGCTCGGTCATTGACAACCAGCAAGTAAACATTCTTGCTAGCATCAAGAGTTGCAAGTGCCATTAAATCCGAACTGTTAGTGATAGGAAAAAAGGTAGCTTTCCCGCCCTGCAAAGCCCTAATTCTCATCTGCAAAGCATAGTAGCCCGCGCGCCGTTTTCCCCCGTCCCCTAGCAAACCTTCCGCCTGTCCCAGCTTTCCCCAGTCGTACAAACAGAATATGTGACTGCCGTCAATATAATTATCCCCCGGTTGGGAACCTCGAATCAAATTCTTAATCAAATTTAAAGCTAAAGATAAATCGCCGTAGCTAATCTCGTAACTTCCCGATTCTCCTACCCAAAGCTGCGAGTTAGCGTGGACAGTAGCGTTCATCCAGCCGCGCACTTTGCGGGTGTAGTTAGAAATATCTGCATCGTAGTTGTGGATATTGACGGTATTGAAATAATTGGGTATTTCCTGCAAAGCACTAGCCGGCCAATTGCTGCCGCCTACAGTTTTCGGACTGTGGATGCGGTAAGTGCGCGAAGGCAAATAAGTTTTATAAACAAAGTCGATCATCGCATCTTTTGCCACCTTAACCAATTCAAAATAGTCAGCCCTAGTCCCCCCCAGCCCTGATCGCGATTATCCGGTTCGTTGTGAATTTCCCAATCATCAACGGGGTAATCATTGCGAACATTCAGCCAATAAACCGTAGCAAAAACCTGTTCCCACCACTCGTTCCAATCTTCTTTTGCGCGGGGCGGATTCAGTTGCAACGCCCAACTCTGATTCCAGCCATTATCTACATTCCGAATACTCACCTCACCACCGGGCGAATATTTGCTTGTTTGAGACTATTAAAAATAGTCCCGGCATTACCTGGCCAAACAGTACCGGGTTGTCCCGACCACCAATAATCACTACCCTGGGGCGGATTAGTCATTATCTGATCCCACTGCGCCCAATTAATTATATTTGGATTTGTCTTAATTTCGTTAATAGATGGCCAACCGTATTTACCGTCGTCGTCTGCAGGTTCCCACCGGGACATCCCGCCGTAAATGCGGTAGGTATTAATTCCCAAATCTTGCAAATCTTTGATGTCGAAATTGATATTGCCTTCGACTGCCCCGATGTAGCGAGTGCTAACACCAGCAGCATTGCCGGAAATTTTAATTGTTTCGATGTTTTGAGAAAAAATTGTCGTTCCGCTGAACAACCCTATGCCAAGAGCCATTAAAATGGCGATGGTAAAATTCCGAATAATTGTTTTTGAAAACACTGGGTTAATAACTCATGACAAACTGCCTAATACCTACTGACTAATTAACTTCAAGCGATGCTGAAGTTCTCCCGCCGCCGTAGCAATTACGACCGCCAAAATCGGGTGCAGTGGCTCGCTGTGCCGAACTTCTGTATAAGTGAGCGCATGGAACAAAGTAAAATAGCCACAGACTGCAAATAGTGGCAAAAACTCCCGCCAGCGATGCCGCAAAACTCTCATGCCCAAAGCAGCAAATACAGGCAAATTTCGCGACCCTAAAATGCCGACAATCCCTTGCGGCGAGAATGACCGCATTGCTTCCACATTAAACATAGCATGATCGGGCCAGTCGCTTACAGGGTTTCCCAACCAGAAAAAAACTGCCTTTTACAAAAAATACCAGAGATAGACAGCAGGCTCGCGGACGATGGAAGCGATCGCCCGTTTGTTAAAGTAGCGATCGCCCTCAATTGTAAAAGCATCGTGTCCCCCATTCCGTGCCGAATTTAGTTCTTCCTGCCAAATCTGAACAATATGGCGTTTTGGGAGTTGTTCATAGGCCAAATGATAAAACTCTGGACTTCCTAGCCACAGCAGCGCCGTAGAAACGCTGTAAAGCAAAAAAGTTTTGTGCGTTCGATAATTGTGGTAAGTCCAAGGTGCAGTAATGATGATAATTGCGCCCAAATAAGCAAGAAACAAAGCTATCTTGCGCTTAAAATGCCATTGGCGCGGCATCAATAGTGGCACAATTGCTGGAAGCAACATCGTTGTCGGCCGACAAAGATTTGTAATTGCCAACAGCGCACCTGCGAATGAAAAATTTTGCCACTGCGGCTGTTCCAATGCCCACAGCAAACCCAGCACGGTTAAAATTATTAAAGGCCTGTATAAAATCTCTGTTTACAGCCGCCTGACATGAAAAATGAGGGAGGGATCTATCGCAATTAATCCAGCCGCTACTAAGGAACTTTGAGCGCCAGTAAAACGCCGTGCCAGGATAAAAGTTAGCGGGATGATTGTCGCCCCCAAAAAAGCTTGTACGTAGACTACAGATGCGGGAGAGCGACCAAAAATTGCATAGCATCCAGCCACAAAAAAGGGATAAACTGGCGTCCGGCCTGGTCACTCAAAAAAATGACCCTTCAGCAACCAGTAGGCCAAGCCCTCATAGCCCGGTTCGTCGCCTCTGAGACGGGCGGGGGTATCGGGGAGAGTTTGGTTGGTGCGCCACGCCAAATAAAGGCGGAATGCCAGTCCCAGCAGCGTCAGACCAATAAGTACCCAGACAATTATGCGGTGATTTCTTTGCTGCTGCGCTGCCAAGATGTCTGGTGTCATAAAAACGGACTACGAAGATTTGATTGGCCGCTCCCAATTTTTTAGATTGGGAATTTCAAAAATTATATCATTTCACCTTCCATCTTTTTGGAGAATTGATGTTTTTATACCACCGATTACATTTAATGTGAACGGGCGAGGAGAACGCCCAGGGTAAGCGCATCTTAATTGGTTACTTACGATACAGACAAATTGCCTTTACTGCTAAAATAGGTCAAATATATTAATTTTTTGGCAAGGAGCAGAGCTAAAATCAACTTATTTTTGCGTTCTCAAACATTCTCAAATTTTAGTGAGTAGGCAAAATGTAGTGTTAAATACTGCTTTTTGCAACTAATAATGCAAGAGAAGGAAATTAAGTTCAGTTAGGACGATTTTTTGAGTTTTTTTTATATCAAGTGCAAACAATCTGTCAAATTTTATACAAAATTAGATGCGCTTACCCTGGGAGAACGCCTCACGGAACAGTCAAACATCGATCGCGCGATGCAATTGGTCAAAGAACACAACCCCACACTTTCACCCGCCATCAATCGCACCTGGATTGACTCGCCGGGACGTACGGAGGTAATTGCAATCTACCGCATTCAGCCCTGGGAAATGAGCGGGCGCACCACGGATGGCATCAGCAGTGGGTGAATGTCTCTGCTGGCATGGGAATAATAATTTTCTGAGTGAATCGCGATCGTCCTACTCGCAGGCTCAGTAGCATTCCGATCAAACTGGATATGATATTAAATGAACTTACTTGCCAAAAAATCTCTCATGTACCCATTCACTAACTGCGGCTGTTCCTGCTGCACCCAGTGGCTGCAATTAGGAATGTAATGAATCTGAAAATCCCGGACGTAATCTGCGGTTCCATAGGTTAACTCTTTGCCGAGGGCGGCATCATTTTCTCCCCAAATCATCAGCGTCGGAACTTCCAGAACCCTCCAGTTTTGGGGATCGAGAAATCCGCGAGCAATATTGCGGTAATAATTGATAGTAGCAGTCAGAGCGCCCCGTTTGGCCGCCGCATCTTTGTAAGCTTCGATATCTGAGGGGCTAAAGGTGCTTTTGTTAACTGCCATACCTTCCAAAGCAGCCGAAATTGCCTGATAGTCGCCCAACTGAATTAACAACTCCGGCAAAACTGGCAACTGAAACAAAAAGATGTACCAACTTTTCAACAATTGTTGGGGAGTGCGTAACCCTTCAGCAAACTTGGCCGGATGCGGTAGATTCATCACAATTAATTTATCCACCATTTGGGGATAAGCATAAGCAAAATTCCAGGCGATCGCGCCTCCCCAGTCGTGACCAACTAAGACGCAACTTTCGTATCCCAAACCCTGAATAATGCCCTTGACATCTTGCACAAACTCTGCCATCACGTAAGCAGATTGCTCGTGAGGTTTGTCGCTGTCGTTGTAACCCCTGAGATCTACAGCGACGACTTTATAGTCTGATGCAAATTCCGGGATTTGATGCCGCCAAGAATACCAAAATTCAGGAAATCCGTGCAGCATCAGCATCAGCGGCCCAGAACCTTGAGTGACATAGTGCAGTTTGATGCCGTTCGTAGCGATAAATTCGTGTTTCCAAGCAGCTTCTAGCACAGACATATTTGATGCTTCCTCTAGCTATCGAAATAGCCTAGCAGTTCCTCTCTTTAAGAGGAACCAACTTTAGGCATATCTAGCAATTCTCCCAGCACTTGTAAACTCTTTCTTTTCTCTTCCTTTGTGGAACAGGCGTCCCGCCAGTGCTTCTTCGCGCAAAAAAAGCCGTAGCTTGCGGGGCCCGACGCCATGCTCCGTTTCCCAAAAAGATTGCTATCTCTGTCAAAATAATAGTATAATGTCGCTGGCCTCCAGACAACTGTTAAGCCAAAAATTACTCATTTTCGAGTGCGCGAAAATCCCGAAGCGCAACAATTTGAGGTGTTGTGATGGTGTCAGTTTAATAATTAATATTTGGCGAGTGTACTAGGAATTAAAGGAGTTAATACTATGTCGGGCGATCGGCTGCAAAACATTGTTAACCGCTTGACAGATCGTCTAAAGCGCGATGTATTGGTTGAAAAATCCCTCTACGACATTCGAGAAGTTTTGCAGAGCGATCGCGCCGTACTGTACTATTTTTACAGACAGTGGCAAGGTCGAGTGACTTACGAGATGTTGAGTGCGATCGAACTCTCAATCTTGGGTTCAACGGGGCCAGACGAGTGTTTTAACGACGAATACGCTGCTTTGTACGAAGCCGGCAGAGTTAAAGCAATTGCAGATATTGAAGTAGAACCAATTAACCCATGCCACCGAGATTTTCTGCGTAGCCTGAAAGTTCGCGCCAATTTAGTCGTGCCAATATTAACAAACAAAGGACTGTGGGGGCTGTTAATTGCTCATCAGTGCAGCGGACCTCGCACTTGGTCGCGATCCGACATTGAATTCATGCAAAGAGAAGCCCAAAATATGGCAATGTCTCCCACAATTCAAGATAGTTAATATCGCATCTACTATTAGTACATAGTATACCAGGATTTCACCCTCGAATAATGTAACCGATCGCCCCCTTGGAGTAGTATGAATCTCAGTGTTCAACCGTTCTTCGAGTTCGGGTGCATTCTCTCGGCGATCGAAAATGACCAACCAACCCGAATCTTGTCCCAATCTAGCGAGATATCCATCTAACTGTTCCCAACCTTTGTCTCTAGCAAGAGTTGGCGGCAAGGAGTTTTCGGATGCTGGGGGAGCGAAACCCAAGAATGATATATTGAGGAGACACGCCACGTTGAATTAGTTCTCGATCGATGTAGATTTCGGTACTGTTGTGTTGAATCCAGATTTTATTTTCGATGATATCGAGCTGCATGGCACACCCATAGATGCGATATTCGTCGCGCCATTCGTTGTGCATGACAAGGTATCGATCGCGGGCGATATCGAAGATTAACTGAGCATTTGCGTCATTTTTAGAAAAGTCTTCGAGAAAGTCACAAACAATTTTGCGGTATTCGTTTAGTCTATCCATTGGTCGATAGCCTCACGAGTTGGATTGTAAATAATTAGTCGGATTTCATAACGTTCGATGACAGTTTTTGCCGGTTTAAATCTGAAGCAACTCTTCAATACTCTCTAAATTTAGGACAATATTCCTGCTCGGTTGAGCAGTGAGGTAGCCTAAGATGCTGGTTTCGATATCTGTAGCACAAAACTTAGTAACCAGTGTATTACCACAATGATAGCAATTCCGATCGATGGCATCCACCATCTAGCTGGCTGACCACCATTTCGCATTGCTCGATCGAAGTGGGATTTCTCACTTCCATAAAGTGCTATCGCAACCAACGCATTGATGAGTAGTCTTGAAGGATATTCAAAGAAGTTAGCAGCAAAAAAATCTCGAAAAGCTAGACAAATCAGGAATGAAGCTGACAAGATAGCTAATAATCGACTTCGCCACACATAGCCTCGACGAGATAAATTTATACTGTACAAAAATATTCCCACAGAAAAGTTGCTGACAAGACAGTAAGCAGCTAAGACCCAGGGTAAGCGCATCTAATTTGGTCTTTTAAAATACAGATTATTTGGTCCAAAGATGAGAGAGCAATATTTTTA
>NZ_JAUBPR010000085.1:0-28633 GCF_036700845.1 Microcoleus sp. S13_C5 | reverse complement strand
TAACATTTTGAACTTCTATATTTTTCACTCCGTTTAAGTTAGTTATATTATACCTCATCTTTCTAAGAAATGCTATATCTCCCCCCATCATCACACAGAATTTCTGGGCGATTGCCAATCCCAAACCAGTACCACTGTATCGGCGAGTAGTAGACTCGTCCGCTTGCGTAAAAGCTTGAAATACTCTCTCCATTTGCTCTGGGTTCCTTCCAATTCCCGTATTGCTGACGGTGAAACTAATCCATTCTTAAGCAGGCGGAAGATGCGATTCTGATTCTTTCTCGCTTTTGCTTCCTTCCCGCTTCGCTTCTCAACCTAAAACATCCAATTCTACTTCTTCCTATCCTAGAAAACTCAATTTTTATTCATGCTTCTCCCTTCCTTCTTCCTGCTTTCTTCTAAATCGCCTTACTTCTAAAGTAATTTCACCAGATTAGGGAAATTTACTGGCATTGCTTAGCAGGTTTAACAAACACGGATCAATCTTAGTAACATCAGTATAATCTGTGCCGATATTTGGCGGTCACTTGAGGCTCAAGACCTGGCAATTTTTGTCAATTTAAGGTTTAATATTATGAGCGATATGGTGAATTGTTGCCAAAATTTCGCAGTTTTCCAAATAGAATTCTATGCGAGCTTCAATCTTATATATATCTAAAATATCATGAATAAGAGATAGTAAATTTTTGCTGGCATTATTAATTATTGGGAAATTGGGGACTAATTCTTCACAATTCAGGTCGCAGGCTTGCTCTTCTAAGATTTCGCTGTAGCCCATAATCGCATTCAGAGGCGTGCGGACTTAGTGGCTCGTATTGGCCAGAAATAAGCTTTTTGCCTTGCTAGCTTTTTCTGCTTCCTTATTTTTGGATTCCCAGCTAGCAAATAACTTTTGCAATTGCCAAGCCATGTGATTGAAAGCTTTGGCTAACGTTCCCAATTCCTCGGGGCGAACGATATTTACTCTCTGATTCCAGTCGCCGCCCGAAAGCAGTGCAGCAGCAAATTTCAAGTCCGCGATCGGTCGAACCAAACGGCTGGTTAATATCTACATTAAACCACCGACTCCCAAAACTGCAAGGGCGGCAATAGTAATTGCAAACTGCCAAAACAACTGTCCTTTTTCTAAAACCTCGGCTTCTTCCTGCAAGATAATTACGCCCCAACCACTGTCTAATTGGTTTAGACATGAAAGCCATTTCACTCCCCCCTGATCGGCGAAGTAAGCTGAATATTTTTTTGAAATTCGAGCCACCGCGTCGGCGGTGGCTTTGCCGTAAATTCTCGTAATTTCGGTTTTGTAATAGCCGAGTTGTTTGAGTTGCGGCTGCAATTCGCTGACAGAATTTCCTCGATCGCCCAAACTTAAAATAGCCAATTCCCGAATGGGTGTTGAGAAAATAACTGCGGGTTTCCCACTTAAGCGAGATATCAAAGCTTCGCGGGTAATTTCAGTGCCAGAAACTGTACTTTTAAACCAATACCGATCGCTGCGGTTGATGCGATCGGGCGACGTGTCGCTGCCGCGGGCTACAACATACCCTTCTAAATTGTAAGCTTCGGCAAGGTATATGTGGCTTTAGCTCCGGTTGATGCCAACTAGCAGCGACAAGTATTGGGTGGCATTCATGCTGATTGTACTGGGCTCTTGACTGATGCTGTTCAATAATCGAACCTTCATATCTTCCCACCGGAAGATGCTTTCCCTTAAGGCATCTGATTTTAATCATAGGTTTTGTTTTGCTGGCGATCGAATAATTTTAGCTGCGTGAAAACTGACCAACATATCGCTGCCAGGATCGGCGGCACAACCCCCAAGATCACACCGATTGTCATCCGGAATCATCAACTTAGGAAAAATGATGCTTTCATAACATGAAATTTTTTGTACGCGAAATCGTTTGATAAATACCGCGAAGCAGCAACGGGCAGTTAGAAGTCAAGGTTGGCACGCTCAAAGCCGATGTGCCTTGAGTATTCCTTTTATCTTTACATGGTCATGTGATAATTTGCTGAAGTTTGTTTACGGTAATTACTTAGATAAGACTTGGGAAGGGACGCTAGATATACTCAGCCCCGAAGTAGCAGTCGCTTTTGAGAAGCCTTTCCTGCGACCGCCTTTTATTAACATATTTAAAACTCAGCCAGCTAATTAAATGTATAGCGGTGAAACTCTATGTTCTGTAACGCGATTGGGCAACCTACTTTTTCAAACATTCCCGGACGCATTAAGCGGGTTTTTTCATGAAAATAGAACCATTGAGGGCGAGGTATCTCGGTTGAAAGCCCGGTTTCTTTCCTCATTACCGCCTCCCCGACGCTCACTTGCGCGATCGCGCTCCTGCAAGTATCTGAGAAAACCATCCTCACTGAATATTGACTAAATAAGATTTTTTTTCGAGGAGTACCGACAGCACAGTGACCCAAAAATCACAGCCCCTGCTCGGTGTTTATATCTGTGGGATCGATCGGGAAATCAACATTTTTCAAGTAACAATTTCTTTTTAAAACTCGTATAAAAATTTTTACCACGTGATGTCAATCTACTGTTTATTGTTATTAATGCTACCTTTAGTTAGTAAAATTTGGGTGTTATTCGGTTTCCCGTACATCCCTTTCTGTAGCATAAGCAAGTTTTGTTATATTAGACACGAAGTGTTGTTTAGCTTGGTGTTTGCCACGAAAAAAACTCATGGTTGATAAGGAATCAGTCTTCAGGAGGAAGTTTCGTTGACATGAAAATTCTACCTATAGGATATGTTTGTCTATCGCACGCATCGTTATTATCAATGCAATGACAGCGAAGTTTTGGTAGATAGATATTGGGGTGTTGCGAACAGTCACTCGGTTGGATTCTATGTAAACACCAGGAAAGCGGTAATTAATATTCACCCGCCCCTCTTTCCTTTTGGGCTCTAACATCAGCGCTGGTAGCAGCGCCGAAAGCGAGTTAAAGTCGTCAGCGGGACTTAAAAATGAAAATCACCTTTGTTCTTCCTACTCTGTCTCTGACTGGTGGAATACGAGTAATATCTATTTTCGCAGAACTTTTGAGAAAGCGAGGACACTCCGTGTTCGTCATCTCTTTACCCCACCCCCAACCGAGTATGCGCCAGCAAGTCAAGTCGCTGCTGCGGGGACGCGGTTGGATTTCCCCACCTGAAAACGAACCCTCATTTTTCGATAACTTAGGTGTAGAACACAAAATTACCGATCACTACCGCCCGGTAGAAGACAAAGATGTACCTGACGCTGACGTAGTAGTTGCCACCTGGTGGGAAACCGCCGAGTGGGTAGCCAAACTCTCTCCTAGAAAAGGAGCAAAAGCTTATTTTATCCAGCACCACGAAATTTTTGACTATCTACCTCAAGGTAGAGTAGAGGCAACTTGGATGCTGCCCATGCACAAAATTACGATCTCTCAGTGGTTAGTTGAGCTAGCTCGGACTAAATATGGCGATGAGAAAGTTTCCTTAGCTCCTCCTACGGTGGACACCAAGCAATTTTACGCCTGTCCTCGCAACAAACAATCGGTTCCTACAGTTGGCCTAATGTACTCTCCAATCTACTGGAAAGGAACCGACATCGCCCTCAAAGCTTTTTCCCTAGCGGCAGAAAACATCCCCAACCTGCGTCTGGTTGCCTTTGGTACAGAGGCCCCATCCTCGGAATTGCCCTTACCGGCCAATGCCGAGTATGTAATTCAACCCGACCAAGACAAAATAAAAGACTATTACAGCAAATGCGATGCTTGGCTGCTGGCGAGCCGCTCAGAAGGCTTCGGCTTGCCAATTATCGAAGCGATGGCGTGCCGCACTCCCGTCATCAGTACCCCAGCAGGCGCTGCTCCTGAAATTTTGAGCGGCGGTACTGGCATACTTGTAAGACCAGAAGATCCCGAAGAAATGGCAAAAGCCATAGAGCGTATCTGTAAGATGCCAAATTCCAAGTGGCAAGCCATGTCCGAAGCCGCCTATGCCAAGGTGAACAATTATACTTGGGATGATGCCACGGCTCATTTTGAAGCGGCCTTGAAAGTTGCTGTAGACAAATCTAAGCAGCGCGAGGTTAACATAGTTTCCTGTTCTCCCTACTACGATGTGGCCCAAGGAAGAATTCCGGTTGGATGCTAAGTGCCGCGCGGGCATTTTAAATTCGGCGCTACGGGCCTTTTCGGCGCAGGATTCTGGGGAGAAACTGAATATGGTTTGGTGGGGTGCTTCTGCCCCAACTAAAATCGCCTCTGTCCTGTTTTGTACCCAGCAGTCTAGAGACAAATTCTGACCGCAGCGACGAGGGAATACTGGTTATAAATTGCTCTGCCAAAATCTGAACCAGAGTGCAACGGAGGTTTTAAGGCTGGCTCCGTTACAGGTTAAACTTGTGTAGTCGTCAAACATCTGCAGATTTGTAATTGGGAAAAGTCCCTGACGACAAAGTAAGATCGGCTAGACTATCAAGTGACGATCGCCTCCAGCACAGCTCCGCACCCTGCTCAAAAGCCAAAAAGAGGCTGGTAAGTGCGAACTTGTTCTTATGGAGGAGTTTTAACCAGTATCACTCTTCAGCATCTATTCATGAAAATTACTTTTGTCCTGCCTACCCTTAGTCTTACAGGTGGCATGAGGGTGTTATCTATCTATACACAACTTCTCCAAAAGCGAGGACACAAAATATTTATCGTCTCTACGCCCCGGCAGCAACCGACTTTGCTCCAACAATTGCGCTCGCTGATCAGAGGTAGGGGTTGGCAGTCCGTTCCCCATAAACAACCGTCTCACTTTGACAAAGTGGATGTCGAAAGTCGAGTTATCGAAACCTACCGTCCAATTACCGACCTTGACGTACCTGATGCCGATATTATCATGGCTACTTGGTGGGAAACTGCCGAGTGGGTGGCCAAACTCTCTCCGAGCAAAGGAGCGAAAGTATATTTTCTCCAACACTACGAGGCTTTTGACTACATGCCAAAAGGTCGAGTAGAGGCAACTTGGCGGCTGCCAATGCACAAAATCGCTGTGGCCCAGTGGCTGGCAGACATAGCTCGGAATGAATACGGGGATTTGTCTGTATCTCTCGTCCCTCCCAGCGTGGACACCAAACAGTTTTACGACCCCCAGTCGCGAAGCAAGCAGCCGCGAGGCAAACAATTAGTTCCCACGGTCGGGATGTACTATACTAAAACTCCTTGGAAAGGCTGCGATCTTGCCCTGAAAGCTTTCTCTATAGCTGCTCAAAAAATTCCCAACCTTCGTTTAGTTGCCTTTGGTTCCGGCGATACTCCTCCTCGCAATGTGCTGCCGCCTGGCACTGAGTATAATAAGAAACCTACTCAAGACCAACTAAAAGAATTTTACAGCAAATGCGATGCTTGGCTGTTTGCCAGCAGCTCCGAAGGCTTCGGCTTGCCAATTTTAGAAGCGATGGCTTGCGGCACTCCAGTCATCGGCACTCCTGCGGGTGCGGCTCCGGAACTACTTGCTCGCGAGGGTGGAATACTTGTCAAGACAAAAGACCCAGAGGATATGGCAAAAGCGATCGAGCAGATTTGTCAGTTGTCTGATGCCCAATGGCGCGCAATGTCTGAGGCTGCTTTGGCAACGGTGATAAATTATACTTGGGATGATGCAACTAATCTCTTCGAGGCGGCACTGTACACTGCTTTGGAACGTCAGGCACAATTAACGAACAAGACGTAAAATAGAGGTTGATTTAAAAGATTGGGGTTGGGCGATCGTTTAATCTAGAATTTTTATTCGGCAATTTGAGTTGTCTTTGTATAATTTTACTGCCAAAAAAGACCTATGGTTGCATTAATCCCAGTTGCTATGTTCGGCTTTATTCCACTCGTTTTTTACCTGTTTGTGAGGTTTCCGCCTCTGCGGGCAGTAATTATAAGTTTTGTGGTAGGGTGGCTTTTTTTACCCCAAGCTTCTTATCCCATCCCCTCATTGCCACCGTATACCAAAATCTCCGCAGCTTGCTACGGCATTTTGCTGGCTACTATAGTCTACGACACTGCTCGCCTCACCTCTTTTAAGCCCGGTTGGCTGGACGTGCCAATTGTAATTTACTGTTTGTGTCCAATTGTTTCACAAGTTACTAATGGCGGCAGCCCGATTTCTCCGACTGTCAACCAAATCGTTACTTGGGGTCTGCCTTATTTTTTAGGACGCTTGTATGTGGGTAGTTTAGACGGGCTGCGACAATTGGCGATCGGGATTTTTGCAGGTGGGTTAGCCTACATTCCTTTTACTTTAATTGAAGGTGTTAAGGGCCCAATTCTGCACCAAATGATTTACGGCGTCAATGCCTTTGAGGACTGGAGTCAAGCAAGGCGTTTGGGGGGGTGGAGACCGGTAGTATTTATGCAGCACGGTTTGATGGTGGGCATGTGGATGATGACAGCCGCCTTAATTGCTGTTTGGCTCTGGCAAACTGGGGTGCTCAAAAAGTTTATGGGCCGTAACATCAAGACTTTAGCAATTATATTAACTATCGCTTTTTTCCTGTGCCGTTCTACTGGCGCCTACAGTTTATTTGGAATGGCGTTGCTCGTATTATTCTCTGCCAAGTTGTTTCGCACCTCTTTGCCCCTGCTATTCATAATTGGATATATAGTGTTTTATCTTTACATAGCTGCATCGGGTCAATTTTCGAGCAAAGACGTGATTGACTTCATCACTCCAATATTTGGCGCAGAACGAGCCGACTCTTTGAAGTTTAGATTTGACAATGAAGAGATATTGGGGGAAAAAGCGCGGCAAAGATTTCTTTTTGGCTGGGGTGATTCCGGCGGAAACCGGGTGTACAACGGGTACGGTAAAGATATCTCAGTCACCGACAGCTTATGGATTATTGCATTTGGCGTCAACGGTGCAGTCGGTTTAGTTAGTTTATTTTCTTCATTGTTACTTCCTGTTATCGTCTTTTGCGTGTTCAAGTATCCCGCCAGAACCTGGTCTAATCCCAAAGTAGCACCCGCTGCAGCGCTGGGAGTAGCCTTAACTATGTACGTGTTTGACTGTGTTTTGAACGCTATGACTAACCCGATTTTTGCGATGATTGCTGGAGGAATATCGGGTCTGGTCTTAAAAGCTCCAGAAAGTCTTAAGGCCAAGAAAAGCATTTCGCCACCAAGAAGACAGTCGCTGGTTCACCAAAAATCAGGATGATTTTCCGGAATGCGATCGCTGCTTCACTTCAAGCTTGAAACTATCTTGTCTTCCCTGGAGACAAAAACTAAAAAATCTACCGCTTTTGCATCAAATCCAGTTCGGAAGTTGCGAGATATTTCTCACTAGATTAAAAATTTAATCTCATAAACTCTTTTTTACATTCATTGGCAATGCTTCAACAAGTATTAGCACGGGAGGGATGGCTTTTTTATTGAAACTGTGTTGCGAGTTATAAACTTAAAAATGGGCTTTATACACTTTTTCTAAAACGAGCTGATTCTTTACATAATCTTTAAAAATCCTGACTAGACAGCTAGGGTGTATGAGGATATACTGAGAAAAGTATATTGACTGAAGATCCCAAGTAGTTAAAACACGAAACTGTATTGTGGGTTATAATAGTTTGAGTTGTAGTTTAATATAAAGCGGGAAGGGCATCATAAATGAAAACAGTTAATTTATTGAATGTCTCGATAGATAACTTGTCAATAACAGAGTTGTTTGAGAAACTCGACTGCGAAGGTGGTGTCGTATTTACACCCAATGTAGACCACTTGATTAAGTTGCAGTATGACCGCGACTTCTATGAAGCTTACAATACATCTACTTATAGAGTCTGCGACAGTCAAATATTGATGTATGCCTCCAAGTTTTTGGGTACTCCTCTAAAAGAAAAGATTTCTGGTTCGGATTTGTTTCCTGCATTTTATATGTATCACAAAGATAACGAGAAGATTAAAATATTTTTGCTAGGAGCTGCTGAAGGTATTGCTAGGAAAGCCCAGGAAAAAATTAACCAAAAAATTGGGAGAGAAATAGTAGTTGAAGCACTTTCTCCTTCTTTTGGCTTTGAAACAAATGAGGAAGAATGTGAAACAATAATTAACGCGATCAATAAATCAGGAGCGACAGTTCTGGCTATAGGAGTGGGAGCGCCCAAGCAAGAGAAGTGGCTGGTTAAATACAGGAGCCAATTAACACACGTCAAAATTTTCTTAGCCGTAGGTGCAACAATTGATTTTGAAGCTGGTTGCAAAGCCCGAGCTCCCAAATGGATGAGCGAAGTCGGCATAGAATGGGCGTACAGATTGTTAAGTGAACCTAGAAGGTTGTGGAAAAGATATTTGATTGAAGGTCTGCCCTTTTTCCGATTAATCTTAGAACAAAAATTAGGGTTTTATAAAATGCCTTTCATGGAGAGCCAAACCAGCCAGCTAGAATGGAAAGGTGGCTCCTAAAAAGGTGAGCCACAAATCTCTAGCGTAAATTAAGCTGAGTATCGGAGAAAGTAGGTTTGACTTCAAGGTAAGACTGATGCAATCTGTGGATAGTCCGATCGCACTTTCTCTCAAAATAATTCATTTTTGCTTTCAAGTCCAGGTAAAATCGGAAAGAAACCTTTTGTGGAAAATCCTAATTAGGGATGCAACCGATGAATCTGCCTTCTTTCTTGTGGTTGTGGAAAATAGCGGCTTGGTCAATGGGTGTTTCCCTGTTGGCTTATCTGTTGCTGGCCGTTACTGGAACGTGGATGTTTGCCGCTAGGAGTACCAAACAACCGCGCCCAAAATGGCTGCGTCCCTTTCATTTAGTCATTGGTGCGGGGATGGCAACCTTGGTGATTTTACTGCTGGGAATTGGTGTAGTCGGTACGCTAGGATACTACGGCAATTTGGGTCACTCGGCTCATTTACCGGCGGGGTTAACTGTTGTGGCTTTGGTGTTGGTTTCTGTGGGAAGTGGCCTGCAAATTGGCCCTAAACATCCTTGGGCGCGTCCCCTCCACATCGGCACTAATTTAGCCTTGTTTGGGGGATTTGTGACGGTGTTGCTCACAGGATGGACGATAGTACAAAAGTATTTGCCGAAAGTTTGAAACCTGTCTATTTGACCTCAAACTATACCAAATGTGCAAGTAAAAACATATATTTAAGGTGCGCCGCAGCCCACCCTAGGTTTAATTTTTTTGCGTGAGTCCGCTTTTTGTGATGAATTCTAAAATATGCTGCGCGGTAATCTGTGGCTTTTCTAAATGGGGAACGTGCCCGCAGTCGGGTATCCAAATTAGTTGAGAATTTGCGATCGCCCTTGCAAACTTTTCCGCATCGGCCGTCCCCAAAATCCGGTCTTGTTTTCCCCACAAAATCAGCGTCTGCTGCTGAATTTGCGATAATTTTTCCCCAAAACCACCGTAACCGCCACTTTTGGTAAACGCAATTAAAGCTTGATTCCAGTTGGGCATTTCCAAGTGTAAAGCCGCACAAGTTTGAGCGTCTAGAGAAGCCAAATTTTTATCGAAATAAGCATTGACGCTAATTCGCTGGCGAATTTTGGGATTGCGTAAAAATGAAGTTGCCAGATACCCTAAAGGAGGAATTAAAAACTTTCCCTTATTAGAACTGATGGCAAAACCTGCGCTATCTATTAACAGTAATTGTTTCACAGCTTCGGGATAATTGAGAGTGAAATCAATTGCTGCTGCACCTCCCATTGATGCGCCAACTAAGATTACAGGCTGCGAAATTAGCGTTTTCCAAAAATAGTAAAGGTGACTTTCAATTGCCCTCGCGCTGAATGCCAAACCTGCCGCTCTTTCTGTAAACCCGAAACCCAACAAATCAACCGCCCAAGTTTCATTTCCGGCAGCTAGCAGCGGCAACAGGCGGCGGAATTCAAACAAAGAACTGTCGAAGCCGTGAAGTAGCAAAATCGGTGTGTTGCCGCTGCCTTGGCGCACGTAGGTTGTGGCAATTGGCCCCGAAGATAGGGGAGTTGTAATTGCCTCCCGTTGAATGCTTTGGGCTAAGGCAATTGAGGTAGATTCTGTGAGTTGTGTGATCGACTTTGGCAGAAAACTTGCTGGCATAATTCTTGATAAATTGTGAATCGATAGGGGCGATGCCACTCTGTCCGCCCTAACATTTAAGTATATATGCTTGCTCGATCGCTATTTTAGGAGTTGGGGCGAGCCATTAAAATTCGATCGATACTCAGTATGCCTTAGCCGAGGCTTAGGTTTGTCGTGCGATCGCCAATATAGCAATTCTCAATTGTCCGCAATACAGTAAGGATACGGCGCCGTGCCTACGGAATATGTGTATTGCACTCAACAGCATAAGGTGTACCGCTGCGTGCGTACCCTAAAAAATGCAATAGAGGCGGGTTTTAGCCGGATTTGTCGAGCGCAAAAATCCGTCTCCAACTAGCCCCTGATGACAACAGTCAACAATTAACTGACTAATTCTTCGCCCCAACGCCAACATACATAATCGACTGATCCTCATTAATTTTGATTTTAAACAACCCAGATTTTTTGTAATTCATATAGTTAGCTAAATTAGATGTTAGAGTTTGAGATACTTGTTTGAAAATACCCGCCGAAGGAAACACCTGCTTTCCGCGTGTAAAATCTTCCCAAAACCCGTGCATTGCGGCTAACATAGCGCCAATTTCGCCAAACATATCAAAACCTTTAATTTGAATATTGCCAAAACCAATATCCTGCATTACCACAGATAGTTCCTCCGGGGTAATAAATTTTTCCCAATCATGAACGCCCCGCCTAATCTCCTGCAAAATATTTTCCATCAGTCCAATCATCACAATTTGCGAGGAAAAAGTTCGGTTGATTGTATCAAAAAAGAACAGTCCCCCAGGCTTCAGAATCCTGTGCACCTCAGACACGACTTTTTTGTAATCGGCCACGTGTTCCAAAACATCCACGCAGATGACAACATCAAAGGTATTGTCGTCGTAGGGCATATTTTCGGCAAAACCTTGCCTGTAGTCAATCTCAAAACCGCTGGTAACTGCGTGATTTTGAGCGGCTACAATACATTTCTCAGAGCGATCTATTCCAGAAACAATAGCACCTCTCTCGGCCATAAACTCGCAAGAAAAGCCGCCGCCGCACCCAACATCTAAGGTTTTCAGCCCTTGCCAATTAGTCGCGTGTCTGTCGAAAAACTCAAATCTGGGTTTGTTTAGATGGTATAAGGCATAAATTTTAGCATTTTCGTCCCACCAATTATCTGCATTTTCCTCATAAAATTCTAAATCATTTTTTACTTCAGTTTTCGGCACGATTTTTTCATTCCTGATTAGTGGAAAATATATATGGCGATTGCACATTTGCTGGATTTTAGAGGACGCCAATACACCTAATTTTTGTGAAAAAACCGAGGTTTCGTGACAAGTTCGCAGGCAGACACCGGGTTTCTGAATCCGCGCGCGTAAGTTCTATTTTATCGTTAGTTGTGAATCGCCACAGTTTTTTATTATAATAGCTCTGGCATAAATTTCAACCAGATGGATCGCGTTTCTATTATTATCCCAGCCCTCAACGAAGCGACTTGTCTGGAACGCACCCTCCGCCAACTCAGCATCCTTAATCCTCCCGCTTGGGAAGTGCTGGTGGTAGACGGCGGCAGTCAAGACGAAACAGTGGCGATCGCACTTTCCGCCGGCATCCGCGTTATTTCTAGCAGTATAGCCGGGCGATCCCTGCAAATGAACTTAGGTGCTCAAGTCGCCACCGGTGAAATTCTGTGCTTTCTGCACGCCGATACTTTAGTTCCCGACGACATGGTAGCAGTCATCCAGAAAACATTGTCCGATGCCGAAATTTCCGGCGGCGGGTTTATCTCCCTGATGGCTGGTTCGCAGCAAACAAGATGGGGTTTTTCCCTCCACAATTACCTGAAAACTTATTACGCGCCACTGTTATTTAGACCTCATTTATTTTTCCAAGGATTGCGCCTGCTGTTTGGCGACCAAGTTATTTTTTCTCGCCGTACCGATTTTTGGGAATGCGAGGGTTTCGATGCCGCGCTGCCAATTATGGAGGAAGCAAATTTGTGTTTGAAGTTAGTGCGACGGGGGAGACTTAAGTTAGTCAATCGGATAGTGGAAAGTAGCGATCGGCGAGTTGCGAATTGGGGCGAAATTAAAGCTATTGCGATCTATCTTTCGATTGGTTTTTTGTGGGGTTTTGGCGTTTCCCCAAGGTATCTCAAGCAGTTTTATGAAGACATCCGCTGAAACAGAAAATTTGATTAAATTCCCAAAATGTAATGCCTGTAATTTTTGGGCAAAACTTTTTCCAACAGGTAAATAATCGCCCAACAACCTAACAAAGTCCCCGTAACTAAAAAGCCGAGCTTCAGCAGCGGATGTACGGGGTCAATAAACTTATAAAACACTAACGCCACATATCTTACTACTGTCGAATCCAGGAGATATATAGGGAATGAATAAGCAGCCAATATTTTGACTAACCCAGATACTCTACTGGGAAGTGCGATACTCTTAGAAAATGCGAGGATCGATAATACGAACAAAATAGCGTATCCTTGAGCATATAGTTTAAAAAACGAGCGGAGAAACCATCCCTCCGAATTAACTCCACTTATCAGGTAATATTCCCAAATGCTCGCTAGATAAAAAACGAGCGTTGCCCCAAAAATTGGCATTTTTTTCCGTTCGAGAACGGGTTGAATTCTGTCATACGAGCTGCCCAAAAATAGACCAGTGGAAAATGGTAAAATCCAACTGAAAATCCAGCGCTCCATCAAAGGTAGAGGTATTGATATGTATTGGAAAGCGGTTAAGTAAAAGAAGATTGTAAAAATTGTTTGAATTGTTATGCCCAAAGCCAAAACTTTTCTGGCTTCTAAAAATCTTAATTTCACGAGAAGCCACCACCAGCCGTAGCATTGAACAATCACAACGATGAAGTAATAGGGAGGCATCACTGAACCAGTCAAGATATCTCTGAGTAATGAAAGTAAATCAAATTTTTGGATTTCTCCAAAATTATTTAAGATGTACAAAGCTACTGACCAAAACAGATAAGGGGGTATAATTTTGGACAGTCTTTTTTGGACTACCAGTGCGGGATTATTTTGATTTTCCAGTTTGTGGGTGAGAAAAAAACCGCTCAACAGTAAAAATGCAGGTACGCAAAATAGTTGAAATGTATCGATCGCCACAAATAGAATTCTGCGATCGCGAAATGCCAAGAACCCAGCATGAGTAGTCACCACACTGACGATAGCTAAAGCTCGGATCAAATCAAATTCAGCGAACCGATTAGAAACTTTTTGCATGGTAACAATTAGATTGTAAAAATTTGAATCTAATTAGGAATTTTTTGTCTGCTCAGTTTTTACCAAACTCTAGCATAAAATTTTATATTTGCTCCTATCTTCACAAAACTTATGTCGGCAAAAATAAGTCACCGAGTGCTGGGATTGAGGAATAAAGACTATAGATACTATTGGGAAAAAAAATCTACCTAAATTAGGTAGACTTTTAGAAATGTTTAAGCAAAGAGTTCACTGTTGGCTAACCGTTGTTGTGATGGATGTGCGACGCAGAAACACTATCCAACTGATCGCGCCCGTTGCGGATCACGCGCAGCATATCGCTCAGCTTCTGCTCGATATTATCGAGTACTTGGTCGGCATAATCGTCGGCTCCGTTTTGAATTTCCTCGCATTCAGCCATCGCCCTCACTCTCATCTCTTCCAATTCCTCTTGAGCCTGGTAGCGAATTTGTTCGACTTCCGCCAGCGTGGCCTGCTGAATTGCCTCACAGTCGAGCAAAACTTGCTGGCGCAACTGATCTGCCTCTATCTTCGCCTGCTGGAGCAGGCCCATATCGTTTAAAATTTCTGCTGCTCTCTGTTCTGCTGCTTCTATCACTTCCTGAGCGTAAAGTTCCGCCTCTTGAAGCAAGTCGTCCTTGTGCCGGATGATCGTCTCGGCTTCCTGAAAGGCGATCGGCAAATTTAGCCTCACCAAGTCTAACTGATCGAGCAACTGTTCTTCATCCACCAGAGTACGTCTGGTCATGGGAATTCGCGGGCTGTCGAGAACAATTTCCTCAAGCCTGTTCAATTCCCGCTGGATGTCTACTCCTGCGGTTCGGGTGGGATCTCCGAAGGCGGCTGTGTTCTGAGGTGGTTCGTTCTCAGTGCCGAGGCCGGTACTATCGGGTTCGATGCGAGTTGGTTCCTGCTGGCGTAACATTTGTAAATATCTAGGGCGACGTGTTTCGGAACAAGATGATCTACGGAGCCACCAAACTTGGCTATTTCTTTAACTACACTACTACTTAAAAAGCTGTACTCGTTAGAAGTTGCCAAAAAAACTGTTTCAATTTCACCCAGAAGGGTTTTATTGGTGTGGGCCATCTGGAGTTCCATTTCAAAGTCTGTTAGTACCCGGAGCCCCCGCAGCAGCACTTTGGCTTGTCGAATCTTAGCATAGTTTACTGTCAAACCCTCAAAACTGTCTACTTCTACGTTTGGTAAGTGTTGGGTAGAGCGCTGTATCTGCTCGATCCTTTCCTCTACGGTGAATAGAGGGGTTTTGCTGGGGTTTCTGACTACGGTAACAATTACCCGGTCAAACAGTTTAGATCCCCGCTCGATAATGTCTGCGTGACCGAAGGTAATGGGGTCAAAGCTGCCTGGATAGATTGCAATCACGAGTTTGGCTCAACGAAGTGAGGGAGAGTGGAGGAGTGGAGAAGTGGGGGAATGGGATAGTGGGTAGAGTGGGGCAGTGGAAGAGTGGGAGAGTGGCAAAGCCGGAGATGTGGAAAATCTTCCTTCTTCCTTCTTACTTCTTTTACTTTTTCATGGAATGAGCTTTGTAGAAAGTTTCGAGGCTTTGCTTGTCGCCGACAAACCGCCAATGCCAAGGCTCGTAACTGACGCCTTGGCTATTGTTTTTGGGGAAGGACATTTCAAAGCTGAAGGCGACGGCGTTAGCTTCTAACCACTTGAATGCTGGGGTATTTTCAAAACTGGGGCTGAGGTTGGTATCCGGGGCGCTGCCGTCGCCGATGTCGATCGCATAACCGGTGTGGTGTTCGCTGTAACCTGGAGGGGCGCTGACTTCGGCTCGCTTGCTGGCGTTTTGCCTGCGTTCGGCTTTCACGTCAAAAAATACGTGCTGTTGGTCTTCCAAGGAGCGAAAGCCGGATATGGGAGCGAAGTAGATGCCTGATGCCGCTGCGGCGTTGGCCATTTCCTGATATTTTGCTGCTGCTGAGGTGCGGAGTTTGACGCTACCGTCGGGGGTGACGCCTACCAAGTCTTTGGCTGGTGCTTCTGGGTACGGCAAGTGTCCTAGCAGGTTGTCTGGGGTTGCGGGGGCGGTGGCTTTGGGGTTGGTAGCTGGACTCGCGACCGATGCAGACGGCGAACTCACTGGTGCTGGGTTTTGTTGAGTTTGCTCTGCCTGACTGGTGGCTGGGAACAAGTTAAAGTTGAGGTGCAGCCAGATGCTGACCCCAAAGGCTAAGGCGGCCAACCCTAGCAGTTTCCAAATCACCCCTTTTTTCTTGGACTGACTCTGCCCTGCTTCTGGGTATGGGTGGTCTCGCACTGCTTCTGGAATTTCGTCGGCGACAAGCTCCGAGGCTTGCGGGGGTTTTCTTGACAGACTAGCGTTATCCAAGCCAGCTCCACTCCTGCACTTCAATAAGGCTCAACGTTAAAAATTGTAGACCGATATGGGCGATCGAACAGCTACAATTGCCGCTGAGAATATATCATCTCTTTCTGACCTCGCCCCGTCCCATCCGCCAACTCTCGCATCTGTTGCTTGGGCCCACAGTCGATCGTCCCTGCGAGGTCGAACTCGTTGGCGCTGGTAGCGCTGGTTTATTTTAAGTGTATTTTGTTACTGTTCCACAAAATCCAACAATTCTTCGATCGACACATCAAACGTCCGCGCCAATTTTAGCAGAGCACCGATGTCAGCCATTACCATACCGGGCGATCGGGCATAACTTTTAACAGTATTGTAGGATACCCCGGAGCGAGTGGCAACCTCTGTCAGAGTCCAACCGTTCTCGGCAGCTCACTCTCGAATCCGCAACCTCACCAATCCCATGCTTGACAAAGGGCAAGTATTTTGCATTTAAGTAATTAGATATTAAAGGGCGATCGTCCTCCGGCCTCAGAAACGGAAGAGCAATCACTTTTTTACACAACCTCTCATTATATTTATTTTCTGGTAAAAGAGTGTATGCACGCTTTTTGAGTAGAGTTTGTTGAGCAAACCCCTTAACTTATTTTATTCGTGAGTAGATCCATCTGGCATAATTGCACCAGTGAGTTTAGCATTTGCCAACTCTGCTCCTCCTATTTTTGCATTTGTTAAGTTAGCGCCAGATAAGTCTGCACCTGTTAAGTTTGCCGCGCGGAGGTCTGCTGAAATTAGGTCAGCACCACGCAGTTTTGCAACATATAAATATGCTTGTCGCAAATCAGCTTCGGTTAAATCTGCTGTAGTTAGATCGGCACTTTGTAATCTTGCATCATTCAAGTTAATCTGTCTTAAATTAGCACGGCTCAAATTTGTGCTGTCTAGGTTTGCTCCCTGAAGTTTTGCCCCATTCAAATTAACATCTCTCAAATCGGAACTCGTCAATTTTGCTGAACTCAAACTAGCCCCTTGTAAATTCGCTCCTTTTAAGTTAACACTGTTCAAATCCCTACCAGTTAGATCGGCATTTTGCAACGATACATAAGGAGCAATTAAGTAAGCGCCCGCTTTCACGGGATCGAAATCAGTAGGAAATAAAGTTGCTTGATTGCAAATAGCTCCTTGAAGCTGAACTCCTTTGAGATTTGCTCGATCGAGGTTGGCTTCTAAAAGGTTAGAATTACTCAGATTGGCATTTGTCAAATCAGCATTTTTTAGGTCTACTTTCCTCAAGTATAGCCCGCTTAAGTTAGCTTCAGCGAGATTTGCAGTTGTGAATTTTGTTTGTTGATTGAGTTTAGCAACGCTGAGGTTTGCACCGTTCAAATCGGCTTCACTAAAATTTGCAGATTCTAGGTGAGCTAATCTTAAGCTTGCTTTGCTTAACTTGGCTTTTTCTAGTTTAGTTGATTGTAAATTAGCCTGAGCGAGGTTGGCATTGATTAAATTTGCCTGATGCAGATTAGCATTCATTAAATTAGCCTGAGAAAGGTTAGCATTTACCAAGTTTGCTTGATGCAGATTCGCACTGGATAAATTAGCCTGAGAAAGGTTGGCGTTGACTAAGTTTGCCTGATGCAGATTGGTACTGGATAAATTTGTATTCGAGAGATTAGCCATTGATAAATTAGCCTGACTAAAATTTGTGCCATCAAAACGTGCATCCCTCATATCTGCTCCCTTCAAAATTGCCCCACTAAGATTTACAGCCTGCCAAGTTGTACCAATTAAATTAGCTTTATTCAGATTAGCATTACTCAAATTAACACCAGAATTTAGACGTTTTCCGCTGAAATCAGCACCAGCTAAATTAATTCCCGTAAAATCTCTTTCTTCCTCACTGTAACGCTGCCAAAACTCCTCAACACTAACAACAGGTTCCAGACCTTCCTCAGACTCATCCTCCACATCCTCACAGCTATCCTCTAAAGCAATATCTTCAGCATCCACCGCTAATCCTTCCAAATAATCGGCTCGATCCAAGTAATCAGAACTCGCTACAAACCGCCTTTCTATCTCCTCCTCATTTAATACTTCGCTGCTTTCAAATCGCTCAATTAATTGCTTGACAATTTGGCAGTCATTCGTGCGAATCCCCACTTCTTTTTCTGCACTTTGGTCGCTGTTAGTCAGCAAATTATGACTGCCCAACATGGCAAAAGTAGAATCACAGACTAAAAAGTTTTCGTGAGTTCCCAATAAAGAGAGACTAAATTGATCGGGATATTCGCTTGCTAATTCTTGCAAATCTGCCAAAGCATTGTAGCGCCATCCATTGCCGATATTTTGCCTGTCTCCCAGATAACCCCAGCCAATATTTATCAAACATCCTCTATTCAAACACTCTCTAAATTTGTCCAGCAATTCATCATTAATGCTGTTACAATTAAGCCAAGGGCAAACAATAATCAGCCGCTCTTGAGCTAGTGATAGGGCTTCCATCAATACAGCACGACTGTTAGGACGATCGCATACTAACTGATACTGAAAGTCGGGCTTTTGCTTTTCTGTCTTGGTGTCAAGCTCGATCGGTTGATCGGCAATGACAGACATATCGCCATTTCCCAAATCACACGGCTGTTGCAGGGAGGCAATTTCAGCAGTCAAACTTTCTAGCATTTGCGGTTCAGGGCGATCGTTAAATCGCTGTTCCTGTGCCTCTAACTGCCTCTTAAGTTTGGCTAGATATTTTTTCAGAATAACTTGCTCTTCTTCAAGCTGCAATACTCTCGTGGCTATGGATACTAAATCTAGTTCGGTTTCGGACATAGTGCTACCCTCAAATCAAAAAAACTTCAAAAGCCATGTCTGGAAAGTGGGCGCCTCATCAAATATTACCAACTTCCGCGAACTCAGCAGCACTAACAGAATCTTTCTCTTCCCTTTTATCCCCTTCATCAACCACAACAGTTAACTTCAATCCCAGAGCCTTCAGCCAACTTGCCAAAGCATAAATTGTTGCACTTCCTTCTCCCGACAACAAAACATCTAATTTTTCCAGATGCAATTTAGCATCTTCAGCAGACATATTTGGTTCGCCCAGAGCCTCAAATACATCTCTGATCGCTTTTCGCATGATTCCTAATTCCAAATCTCCTTCTTCCTCCTCAAAAATCTCTGTGAGATAGCCAGCCGAATATGCCGGCTCTTTGAGATTTGAAATTTTATAGGGGTGATAAGGTAAGCTCTTAGGCATTGTCATTGTCTTAACTCCTGTAATCTGTCCAGTATGTTTTAGCCTTGCGGATATCTTGCTCTTGAGTGCTTTTATCCCCGCCTATCAACAAAAGTACAATTGTTTCTTCTACTTGTCCAAAATAGACCCGATAGCCGGGGCCGTAATTTATCCTCAACTCATAGACACCTTCTCCGACTGCTCGATAATCTCCGAAATTTCCAGTCCCAACTCGATCGAGTCGCCGGTCAATCTTAAATTTTGCCTTGAGATCCCCCCGCAGGGAGTCTAACCACTCCGAGAAAGGAACTTTGCCGTCTGGCGTGCTGTAACGCTAAATATCCCTCGGTTGTACTTCCATAAAGCCGATCGTACTTGCACCCTCATCTTAATACCGGCGATCGCCCCGTATCCAACCTTCTTCACGTGGGCAAACTCAAGATCACCGATCGAAAGGAACTCTGCCGTCAGGGGTAGTGTAACGCTAAATTTCTCTCGGTTGCGCTTCCATAATCTTGATTTTAGCGACGATCGCCCTCCAATCTTACAGCCGCGCCCGATCGCCCCTTGACTCGATGCGCTACAATTATTAAGAAATCTTTAGTTAGCTCCGTTTAACGTTCCAGACGCATTATGAGTCTTCCCATTCGCAACGTCGCCATCATTGCTCACGTCGATCACGGCAAAACCACCCTTGTGGACGCTCTCCTCAGACAGTCCGGGATCTTCCGCGAAGGGGAAGAAATCCCAGATTGCGTCATGGACTCCAACGACATCGAGCGCGAACGTGGCATTACCATCCTTTCCAAAAACACCGCCGTCAGGTACGGAGAAACCCTGATCAACATCGTCGATACCCCCGGACACGCGGACTTCGGCGGAGAAGTGGAACGAGTTCTCGGCATGGTTGACGGCTGTCTGCTGATCGTAGACGCCAACGAAGGCCCGATGCCGCAAACCCGGTTCGTGCTCAAAAAAGCCCTCGAAAAAGGACTGCGCCCGATCGTCTTTGTGAATAAGATCGATCGCGAGCGAGCCGACCCCCACAAAGCCGTCGATAAAGTTTTGGATCTGTTCCTCGAACTAGGCGCTGACGACGATCAGTGCGAATTTCCCTATCTTTTCGGTTCCGGCTTAAGCGGTTACGCCAAAAAACACCTCGAAGACGAAGGGGTAGATATGAAGCCCCTCTTTGAAGAAATCCTCGACCACGTACCACCCCCCGTAGGCGACCCCAACAAGCCACTACAACTGCAAGTAACCACCTTAGATTACTCAGAATACGTCGGTCGCATCGTCATCGGCCGCATCCACAACGGCACGATTAGAATCGGTCAACAAGCAGTCTTAATCACCGAAAGCGGCGCGATTGTCAAATCAAAAATTACCAAATTGATGGGCTTTGAAGGCCTGAAGCGGATTGATATCCCAGAATCTTCTGCTGGTAATCTGGTCGCCGTTGCCGGTTTTGCTGATGCGTATATTGGCGAGACAATTACCTGCCCCAACGACCCGCAAGCGCTACCTTTAATCAAAGTAGACGAACCGACTTTGCAGATGACTTTCTCCGTGAACGATTCGCCGTTCTGCGGTCAAGAAGGTAGTTTGGTGACATCGCGACAAATTCGCGATCGGCTAATGCGAGAACTCCAAACCAACGTCGCCTTGCGCGTCGAAGAAACCGACTCTCCCGACAAATTCCTCGTATCAGGTCGCGGCGAACTTCACCTCGGCATCCTGATCGAAAATATGCGCCGCGAAGGATACGAATTCCAAGTATCTCAGCCGCAAGTAATCTACCGCGAAGTCGGCGGTCGTCCCTGCGAACCCTTTGAATGTTTGGTATTAGACGTACCCGAAGAAGCAGTCGGCGGCTGCATCGAACGCCTCGGTCAGCGGAAAGCAGAAATGCAAGATATGCACGTCAGCAGCACCGGTCGCACCCAAATCGAATTTTCAGTCCCCGCTCGCGGTTTGATTGGATTCCGAGGCGAGTTCATGCGGTTGACTCGCGGCGCTGGAATTATGAACCACAGCTTCCTCGACTATCGTCCCCTCGGTGGAGAAATTATCGCCCGTCGCAACGGAGTATTGATTTCCTTTGAAGAAGGAGTTGCAACTACTTATTCACTGAAAAATGCTGAAGACCGCGGCGTATTTTTCATTACCCCCGGAACCAAGGTTTACAGAGGGATGATTATCGGAGAAAACAACCGAGATGAAGACATGGAGCTGAATATTTGCAAGTCGAAGCAGTTGACAAACCACCGCGCATCTGGCGGTGAAGAATTGGCGCAATTGCAAGCACCAGTCGATATGAGTTTGGAGCGCGCTTTGGAGTACATCGGTCAGGATGAATTGGTGGAAGTAACGCCACAATCAATTCGTTTGCGGAAGGTTTCTAAGAAGTTGGTCAAACGCTAAAACAACTTGAGGGCTGGCAAAATTGCCAGCCCTTAGTGTCAACTTCAAACTTTATTTAAAGGCAATATTAATTTTTATAGAAATCAAAAATAGGTAAAAACGATGTCAACAGTTTATCGTTTAAAAGCCAGTGAACTAGATCGTAACTTTTTAGAACAAATTAAAGCGATTTTTGGAGATAAAGAGATTGAAATAATTGTCTCAGAATGCGATGAAACCGAATATCTTTTGAAATCGGAAGTCAATAAAACCAAACTGTTGAAAGCTATTGAAAATGTTAAAGACAGACAAAATTTAGTTGAAGTCGATTTACAGGATTTGTAATGAGTAGAAGAATTATTTTTGAATCTTCTGCTTTTGCAGATTTTAATGAATGGGCAAAATTAGACAAAAAGATTTATCGCAAAATTGTAGAATTGATTAAAGATATAGATCGATCGCCCTTTGAAGGATTGGGCAAACCTGAACCTCTGAAATACGAGTTAAGTGGTTTTTGGTCGAGGCGCATTGATAACGAACATCGTTTGGTTTACCAAGTTACGGATGAAGAAATTGCGATCGCAGCTTGTAAGAATCATTACAGTGAATGAAGCTTTAAGGAAGGTAGCAATTACTCTTTTTATCCGTTTACTAAATGCGATCACTCTCAATCTTCTTGCTGAAGTTCTTCTATTATATCAAGTAACTTTTGGTAATTTTATTCTTTTCCATGCCGACGATATAAATTTTTAGCATTGTGAAAATCCACATCTGCTTTTTGGGAATAGCCCAGTTCATAGTGGACAATGCCTCGGTTTTGATAAGCTTCAGCAAACTCTCGTTCAAGCTCAATTGCCTTGGTGAAATCCTCAAGCGCTTTTTCTTTGTTCCCCAAACGAGAGTGAATAACTCCCAGGTTGTTGAATGTTTTAGAATTATTGGGATTCAGCCGAGCTGCCTGGGTGTAATCTTCAAGCGCTCTTTGCAGATCGTCTAATTCCAAGAAGTAGACATCGCCTCGATTATTCCAAGCAAGGGCATCATCAGGATTTAGTTCAATTGCTTGGGTGAAATCTTTAAGCGCTTTTTCCAGATTGCCTATCTCTACATTATTAACACCTCGGTCATTGTAGGCTTGAGCATAGTCAGGATTTAGTTTAATTGCTCGGGTGTGATCTGCCTGCGCTCCTTGATCATCACCTAATTTAGAAGAAATAATACCCAGGTTATTGTGAAATATTGCACAATCAGGATTGAGCAATATCGCCTCTTTGTAATCCTCAATTGCTCCTGGGTAGTCCCCTAGTTCAGCACGAACAAGAGCCCGGTTATTGTAGGCATTTGCATAATGGGGGTTGAGCTTAATTGCTCGACAGAAATTTTCAATTGCTCCATGAAAATCTCTTTCCTTAGCCTTGTTTATTCCCAGTTTATCGTAATCCTCAGCACATATAGGAGAGTGCGATCGCACCCTCTCGACTACAACCTCGTCACAAAAGTTGTCCAGCACTTCCTCAATTTGCTCAGGTTCAGCATCTTGAAAATGAGGGTTACTCTGTTCTTTTTCCTCTGTCTCAGTTTCAGTGAGTGGATTAGCAATAATATCTCTCGAATCTAGCCCTAGCTTTTGACAAATCTCTTCAAAATTTAAACGGTCAACTGGTTCAGGTTTAAAAAAAAGACTAACAGTTGAGCGAGCTATTCCTAACTCTCGCGCTAAAGCAGTCTTATTTAAACTATTTCTGACTAAAGCTTGTTCTGCTTTTTTGAGGCCTTCTAGAGATGCCTTTAATCCTCTTATAGCCATAGCCTGACTCCAACACTTATGGCTATTGTAACTGAACGAAGGAAAGTCAGGCACAAACTCAGACAGAAAGTCAGACACATCCGATAGTTTACTCGGTCACAATCTCAGACACCGACCCTCGAAGCTAGGGATGTAGTGATTCACTACTCAAAACTTAGCTGACGGAATTAATCATGTACAACAATAATCAGCACAACGAAGCCGAATACTCCCAGCCACTACCCCCGCTTTCCCAAAAACAGGAATACGACTTCCAAACTCAAAAGAAAGTAGGAAAGACAGGAGAGGCGATCGTAGATCAGTGGTTGCAGATTCATGGCTATCGCATTGAGGATGTCTCAGATTTGCCACAGTATCAGAAAGCAGGTATTGACCGCGTACTAATTCGCCCAAACGGTTCAACTGCAACTGCTGAGTACAAGACTGATATAAAAGCCAAGCAAACTGGAAACTTGTTTTTTGAAGCTTCTGACGATCGCAACCGTCCCTGTTGGGGATGGACTTCGCAAGCCGATCTCTGGATATTTTTCATTCCTCAACAGGAGATATTGGTCGTCGAGCCGGGTAAATTCAGGTTGTTAGTTTCGCAGCAACAGCCAGAATTCTCGCAGAAAGTAGTACCAAATCGAGGCTACAGTGTAACTGGATTACCTGTTCCATTAGTAAAGGTGCGGAATATTGCTAGTCACGTTTTCAAGTTTCCTGACGTTCTTTTCTAAAAAGAGACTCGCTGTTAATCTGGCGATCGCCTTGAGTAGGCGATCGCCATTATTCGAGTAATAATACTTAGCAAACGCTAATTGGGCGATCGTTATGTTTTAATAAAAAATTGAGCAAAATCCAAACAAAGTCAGCCATGAGTCCTAAATCAATAGCCGTAATCAACTTCAAAGGCGGTGTCGGAAAGACCACCGTCACTTGGAGTCTGGGAAATATTATATCCCAAGGAACCGACTTAGAAGTCTTGATGTTAGACTTAGATCCGCAAATGTCCCTCACAGAGGCGATCGGACTTAACGAAAATACAGGTCATTTAGATGACAAGTTTGGTAAGTGGTACGAAAAATCTCTCAAGCATAGACTTACAATTTACGACGCTCTAGAAGTCTTTAAAAAAGCCGGACAAAACTTTAAATTTCCCGTTGGTTTCGACACCATTTATCAGATTGACGAACAGTTGCATTTTGTCCCTTCAGTTGAAGAATTGTATTGGTTGGATATCGATGGATTTGAGGGGAAAAGTGTTAAAGACTTCATCCGCAGATTCATCGGCAAAATCGCCAACTCTGCCAATCTCCCAAAATACGACTTGATGCTTTTTGACTGTTCGCCTTCCTTCAGTCTCCTCACCTACAGCGTACTCTCTTGCTGCGACTTAATATTAATTCCCGTCAATCCCGATTATTTTGGTTCTAGGGGATTGAGTTTAGTTTTAAACTCGCTTCAGAAACGGATTGAGCCTTATCCGTTTCCTAAGATAGCAGTCTTTATGAATAAAGCTAAAACCTATGGAGGATTGCTGACAAATGAAGTTCAGTTTTACATGAGAGAAGTAAAGAGACTTTGCGATGAGATATCAAAAGATAATAACATAGAAGTTAGATTTTTAGAATCGACGATTCGGGAAAGCGTCGGGCTAAAACGGGCGATTAATGAGGGAGAACTGCCGCGAGAATTAGTTAGAGAATTTGAAAAACTATGGCGCGAGTGTGAGGAGTATCTGAAATGAATAAAAAAGAAATTTTGGCGGCTTCCGAACAAGAAAGCGGGGGGTTAGTTGAGGAAATTGGCGAACTTAAGGAAATCTTGCGGGACGTTGCTCGAAAATTAACCCGGCTTGAGACTCAAGTCAAGCGGGGAGTGATTTCTGCTGGCTCAAAAACTTCGGATATTCCCAGGGGTGCTGATGTTAATAAACCTGCTAATTTATCTGCTGGCAATGTTCTAGAAGTTTATGAAGAACTGCGTTTACAAGCTAAGAGTGGTAATGAAGAAGAGGTGAGGCAAAAATTGTTGGCAATGAGTGCAAGTGACTTGAACTTGATGTGTTGCGAGTTAGGGATGCCGCCCAGCAGCAAGAATCCGTCTCGCAAAAAAATGTTTGAGCTAATTATTGGCAGAATTAAACAGAGTTTGAGGCTGTCGCGGCATATAGACAGACAAACACTGTGAACTACAGATAAACAGACAGATAAACCGACAAATAAACCAACAAAATGGGTTTGAATAAATTATTTCAACTTAGTTCGATCGCCCTAATCTCCCTAACACTCTCAATCACCTTGTTTCTGAGCCTGCAAAGCCCTTCGACCACAGCAGCCCAAAAAACAAGCATACTGGCGTTTGTGCCTCTCCAGAGGCGCGGCAGCGAGGTTAGAAACAGTTTATTTGCAGTCAACGCTAACGGTTCCTCCCGCCGGGAACTTGCACCCAATATAGATGTTAGCTATACCCTAGTTTGGTCGCCCAACGGCCAGCGACTGGCTTTCGTTAGCGGAGACACCGACATCTATACAGTCAATGCTGACGGTTCCCGACTAACTAAACAGTTTGCTGGGGATGCTTGCAAAGCAGTTAATTTTGAAATAGCTTGGTTTTCCAACAGCCAGAAATTTATTTTTGCCCGTTCTTGCGACGGTTTTACCTCGGATTCTCCCGGCAGTCAGTCACTTTATATAAGCGACACTTCTGGTATTAAAGGAACTAAATTAGTGCGGAATTTGGAAGTAGGAGGATATCCGCCTAAAACAGAAATTTCCTCGGAATTTTACATTTCACCCGACGGCCAGCAGGTAGCATTTGTCAAGGATAGAAATATCTCCAAAATGAATTCCGACGGTTCGGGAATGACCAAACTAACTAACAGTCCCGGCGAATATGTATCCGGCGGAAGTGAGCTTGTTTGGTCGCCCGATCGCACAAAAATTGCTTTCTTGTTCGGTGCTTATCCCAAACAGCAAATTTACACAATTAATGCCGATGGAACCAACCTCAAAAATTTGACGAACAACCCGCAAAATGAGGTTTACAACGTCAAACTATTTTGGTCGCCCGATAGCAGTCGCCTTGCTTACTATTACAATAAACCTGGCGATTTATCAGGCGAACAGCAAGATATCTACCTGCTCGACATTAACCAGGGGGCAGCCAGGAACCTTACCCAAAAACCTAGAAACTACGACGAAATTTCGTGGTCGCCGGATGGCAAATTTATTGCTTTCGTCGCCGGAGATTTCAATAATCAAAAACTCTACACGATCAATGCTGACGGGAACCAGCTCCATCAACTAGCTCCTCGGCTAAAACCGTCTGAAATTTCTGAATTAGCTTGGTCTTCTGACAGCCAGCAAATTGCTTTTATATTTAACGAAAACCAAGGAGACAAAAGCAACTTGTATGTAATTAATCGGGACGGGTCGGCATTGACTAAATTGACAAATGACAAGGATTTGAATGCTGGCACTCCGGTTTGGCAACCGCAGTAAAGTTAAAAGCCAAAATATGCTGTCGGGGTGGGTTTTAGCACAGATAAATCCAGAAGGGCGCGCTATCTTTGCATCGCCTTGGAGCGAAAGCGGGTTACTGAACAAGAAAGAATCCACCAAAATCAACACTCAAAAATATTCTCAAATTGGGGAAGATGCAATAATTTTTTTCTCCTTTAATGGCTGGTGAACTTGCAATTCATTTGACTCAACTTCCTGGTGTTTTTCATCCTGCACCTGTTTATCAATTTTGGGCAACTTTAAAATCGCCCCAGCTAAAACCCAATAATACACGGACACTGGATCTACATCCAGCGGATAGTATTGAGTATTGATCGTAATAAATGCAACAAACACCCAAAAACTAGCTCCGTAACTCCGCAAACTTTTGTCCTTGACTGATCGGTAAGCTCTAAAAGTTAAAAAAGCTAAGTGTAAAAGCATCATCTGAAAACTAATCATTCCCGGATAACCGAGTTCGTAGATCAACTTAGGTTGGAAAGTTTCAATTAGCTGCGTGGTACCAAATATTCGCGTTGAATTAGTTGCTCGTCCCACACCTCTACCAAGAGGTTTGTCAATGATAAAATTGTTGCTCTGCTCGAACTGATTAAAGAGAAACTGCTGGGGCGGTGCAGCATTCCAGCGACTAACAAAACTCTGCCACCGTTGCTCGATAATTCCCGGGTTAATAGCTGCACCGACAAATAGCAGAATCGCCAGTCCTGCACCGATGGGAATAAACCGTTTTAAATTAACTAATTGACCGGTGAGAACTAGGAGGATTGCTGTAGCAAGGGGAACCATAACTAAAGCAGTTCTTTGACCGGAAATAACTGCATTGGCAAATACTAATGCCATGCCAAATAAACCGATAACTCGCCACCAGAATGAAGGGTCGCAAAAGGCAGAGGCAAAGGTTAAAAAAGCATTAGAAATTAAAAACCACGCCCACTGCCAAGGCGCGACAAAAGTGCCCGGCAAGCGGACAAACTTGACTTCTGGACTGAACACCAAAGAACCGCCGACAAAACATCTAGCTTCCAGCGTTGCTTTATATAATTCTGCCCCGGTCATTCCTCTGGTTCCCGCACACTTTCCACTTTGCAGCAACAGGTACTGAATCAAACCGAGAAGGCAGCAAACGATCGCCAATACGATGTGCATTCGACTAAAAAATACCAAATCCTTCTTAGTGCGGAGAAGATAATAGGTACAAGCAATCAGCGGTATGTAACCTATCAATACTTTTAAGCCGAGAATTCCTTGCAGAATTGGTTTGTCGCCCTTCATAGGGTTGAGCTGCATCTCCCCGTTGACAAAAATTAAAGTCAGCATTGCCATCATCAACAGGATGCTAAAGGTAGAAAGCATTTGTTTGGGAATGAACAGGGGCAACTGTTTCTTTTTGCAGCTTTGAATTAGGGCGATGAGGGCTGGTATGTAGAAAGCATCTTTGGCTACTTGAAATGCAGCATTCCCGCCGCCAACTGCGTAGGTAATTGTACCACTGAAAGGCAGGTAAATTAGAAAAGCCCACAAAGCTTGACGGGGGTATTTGTAGGAAAGCAGCAAGATCGCTGCGGCTGCGCCTCCTGCAATAGCAATCTTAGCGCGGGCTACGAACAACAGGGGAATGGTGAGAGCAACGCTGACTAAGCAGCTTATGGCGATCGCCTGCACCAATTCAGTGCGCTTTTGTGAAAGTTTTCGTTTTTGTGCAGCTACTTCTTTTTTGCTTAGCGCTGTGGTTTTTTCGCTGTGCTTTAGTTTGGATTTTTTGGATTTGCGCTTGGTTTTCAACATATAGCAGAAGGAAGAAGGAAGTTCGGCAACGGATTCTGTAACGGGTGTAACGGATGTCAGGAAGTTCGGCAACGGATTCTCTAACGGATGTAACGGATTTAACGGATGTAACAAATGGAAGGAAGAAGGAAGAAGGAGGGAAGAAGGAGGGAAGAAGGAAGAGGGATGCAGGGTAAGCTCATCTAATTTGGTATAAATTGTACGGCTCTCCTGAGTTTATGGTGTAAAATAGATCAACCAATACAGTTATAGTGATGAGCTTTCATTTAGACTATCT
>NZ_JAUBPR010000084.1:0-29558 GCF_036700845.1 Microcoleus sp. S13_C5 | reverse complement strand
ACCTTTTAAGTGGACATATAAGGGTAAAGTCTTGGCTGTCTAATAGTCTGTGTATTTACGCCGAGGTGTACTAGTCACCGCTGTGATCTCTCATGTCGTGAAACCGGGGCGCGATCAAGGCTACGAAGCATGGTTTCATGGCATCGCCGCAGATGCACGAAAATTCAAGGGACATCTGGGTGTCAGCACTATTCGACCCCAGCATCACGCCCATCCTGAGTACGTGGTGATTCTCAAGTTCGATTGCTACGACAATCTCAAGACATGGCTAGAATCTGATGTTCGGCGAGAGTGGATTGAGCGATTGCAGCCATTGATTGAAAGGGCCGAAGATATTCAAACCCTTACCGGATTGGAAACTTGGTTTACGCTGCCCAATAAATCGATGAAGGCTCCACCCCCTCGCTACAAAATGGCGTTAGTTACATGGTTGGGAGTGTTTGTTACCATTTCTATTCTCAATCGTTTGTTGGTACCGCTACTATCCGGGCTTCCTGCCTTGCTCACATCTCTGATGATCACAGGTCTCACTGTTATCCTGCTCACCTATTTGATCATGCCGCGCTTAACACAATTATTTCGCAAATGGTTATATCCCATTCCCTAAAGTAAGCTTACTCCGGCCAAAGGCACGGAGCTTTAGCCTCAGATTTGAGCGCTCGGAAAGACAGACAATTTTCCCTATAGTTGAAAACCTTAATTGAACCCAATTTTTCTCTCGTGATTGTCACAAATGGTTAGGGTTATGCCTTGTATTCAGTCAGTGGAAGGAGCAGTCTTTATGGGCCTTGAATATTAGTATATTGGCTCTAACGTTTGGTAATTTGGTATCAGTTGAAGCGTGAATTGCCTCCTTGCTAAGGGCATCACTATTTTTAACTAATTTTACGGAGGGATTAAAAGATTTGACAACAGTTATATATTATAGGTTTGGGGGCGCGCTATCAGCCAATAGTTACCTATTTGATCCTGATAAAGCTAGTTTAGTCTTGGTTGGGGCTTGAAATTTATTTAAGTCCCGTTAGTTGTAGGTGCACGGTAAAAAAAACCGATTTCTGCGTCAGTGCAGCTCTAAAATTAAAATAGCAGGGGTGAGTGGTTTTCACTTACCCCTACCCTTTTTTGCCTGCCTTTTAATCTACCGATTGTAGCAATAAATCGCCACAGAAGCGACGCAATTGCTCCTAAAAATACTTGTCGATGTGGAGGGCTAAAATCGTGAAGACTCCCAGCAAATGACCGGCACTCATGCAAGCCAGAAATGCCGGGACGCTAACATTGTTGAACAGAGAGGGGAAGGGCAAAGGCATTTTCGGCCCGACGTGGGGATACCAAATTCGGCGGCTGAGAACTAGCAAGGCTAATATATTGCAAACAAACATCACCAGAGGCTTTTGCCAATTTCCTGATGCTGTGTCAGTCACAGTCGATGCTACTACTGCCAGTAAATTAGAGTTAATCATCGTTGATGCTCCTATTTTTCATAAACTATCAGAAATGCTCGATGAGATTTCTTGCCAAAAATACAGCAGGGGCGATCGCCTTTACGCAATAAATATCTGTTGCTGTCAATATTCACCGCGTCGGCGACAGCGCCCCCACCCGTAATCATCGAATCACAGCAAGAAGTCTCTTAATGCCATTCAAAAGTAACGAAAGATACAAAGGGACAAAACCATACTCGCTGCCATTTGTAACTTTTAGCCTGTCTGGCAGTGGCGGCATTTACTCACGCTGCCAGACAGGAAAGACAGCTACTCATTACTGAGCAATGTAGGTAGGCAGAAAGTGGAGAATGTCGCGCAGAACGCTATATCCAGCGGCGTCCCAAAGCAAATAAGCTAAGAAACCGATCATCGCTAAGCGACCGTTCCAAAGTTCTGCTTGTGGGTTGAAGCCAAACAGAAAGGCATTCCGATCTTTGCCGTTGTAAGCATTAGCCGTAGGAGGCAGGTTAGTAGGACGAGTTTCCATGTTTTTACATTCCTTAACAATGTTCGCTTCTCATGGTAGCGACCTAATTTCTGCTTTGCTATCTGTCTCTAGACTCAAGATACACACAAGTCTAAAGGAGGATTTTGAAACAAAAAATAAAGTGTTAAGTTTTGTTGCGCGAGATTTTTCAGCGATCGCCTGTATCTGTAAATACTAAATACAACTGCAAGCTGAGGTGGCCGCTATCAAAGGCTCGATCGCAGCCCCGCGACAAACAACGGCGCTGGTGACTCGACAAGACTGAATCCGCGCTCTGCTAGAGGCAAGAAAATTTAGTAAATTTCAACTTAAAACCCGAACACGATCGCCCTTGAGTTAACTAAAATAGGAGATAAATAGAGCGATCGGGAGAAACAGTTATCGAAACCATCTACGGCAATCTTCAAGGTTTAAAGTCCAGCCAGCTCAAGCAACTCGAAAAGCTGTACCATCAGCGACTACCGGGCGATCGCATCACCACTGCCGAATTCGCCCAGCGCGTCGCGGCCATCAGCACGGAAATAGACAAACCAATCTGCACCTACATCAACCGTCGCGGACAAGTAATTCGCGTCGGCGTCGGTACACCCAGGCAAACGCAGATTGCGCCCCTAGAATTGCCCCGCTACGGGGGAGGTCGCCTCAGCGGCATTCGCTGCATCGCCACCCACCTGAAGCCAGAAACCCCAAGCGAAGCAGCTCTCACAGCAATGGCAATTCAGCGCCTCGATGCCCTCGTTTGGCTGACGCTGACCGGCGGAGGATTTCAGCGTCGCGGCGGCGGTGCGACAGGTTACATCCAAGAAACTTATCTCGCTCACCTGATACCCCAGGGAGAGCGGCCAAATTTTGAGTTCTCTGTTTTGAGCGCTCAGTTAGAACCAGATTCAACTGATGAAATAGAAGAGCCTTCAATTCCAAAGTCACTAATTCAAACTCCACACTTTCCCTGGAAAATATCAGAACCGCTGAATTTGGACGAACTTGCCGACCAAGACTTTCTCGATTTGGTGGAAGGACTCGAAGCAGAGTTTCAAGCAGAGTTTGTCGCTAAGCAGGTCGATGCAGACCAAGATAAAGTGCTGTTGGTAGGTATCATGACTCAGCACATGACTCAGTTGGAGTTTGAGGACGGCCTGGCAGAAATCACGCGGTTGGTTGAAAGCGCCGGAGGTCAGGTACTGCAAACAGTGCGCCAAAAACGATCGCGCCCCAATCCGCAGACAGTCGTCGGCGAAGGCAAAGTTCAGGAAATTTCCCTCACCGCTCAGACGGTTAGCGCTAACCTTGTGGTATTTGATCGCGACCTGACCCCCGCACAAATACGGAACTTGGAAACTCAGATAGGTATCCGGGTCGTCGATCGAACAGAGGTAATTCTAGACATTTTTGCCCAAAGAGCTCGAACGAGCGAGGGTAAATTACAAGTCGAACTCGCTCAGCTAGAGTACGCCCTGCCCCGGCTCAGAGGTCGCGGTCAGGCAATGTCGAGACAGGGTGGCGGTATCGGTACCCGAGGCCCAGGGGAAACCAAACTAGAAACCGAACGGCGGACGATCGCCAAACGCATTTCTAGATTGCAGCAAGAAGTAAATCAACTGCTGGCGCACCGCTTCCGGCTGCGGCAGAACCGGCATCATCACGAGGTGCCCTCAGTGGCGATCGTGGGCTACACCAACGCCGGTAAATCGACTCTGCTCAACCTGCTCACGAATTCCGAGGTCTATGCCGCCGACCAGTTATTTGCCACCCTCGACCCCACAACCCGACGGTTGACCATTCCCGGCGTCACCGGGGAACCCCTGTCGATCGTCCTCACAGATACAGTGGGCTTTATTCGCGAACTTCCCCCCGCCTTGATCGACGCTTTTCGGGCTACCCTCGAAGAAGTCACTGACGCCGATGCTTTGCTGCACCTTGTCGATCTCTCCCATCCCGCGTGGCAGAGCCAAATTCGATCGGTCATGAATATTTTGACAGATATGCCAGTAACTCCCGGGCCAGCCCTTGTAGTTTTTAACAAAATCGATGCCGTAGATGGAGATACTCTCGCCCTCGCCCGAGAAGAATTTCCTCAAGCCGTATTTATTTCGGCAGCCAAAGGTTTGGGGATGGAAACTCTCCGCGACAGACTTGCTCAGCTTATTCAATACGTTCTCTACCCTCGGTAAATACTTAAATATTCCTTTTGAGTAGTTGACATCGGGGAATATACGTACATATACTGAGGACAGATCTAGTCGAACTATGAGATTATAAAAGAGTAGTGAGATTGTGCATGGCAAAGTACAATACAGCAGCTCTATTTTGCGATCGGTTAAATAAATAATTTCCGGAGGTCGCGGTCAAGGTAAAAAGACTCTTTGTTAATGGCTGTAAGGGCTGTTGGTTCAGAGGTGGCAAAAAGATGTTGCTTCACTCTGTGTAAGACTCTCTGCAAGCTACCTGTGCCAACCACCGTACGGGATGTCTAGGTAAAAGAGAATAATATTATTAAAGTGTTTGGGCACTCACCTCAAGCGCTATACTATCTTTTACAGACGTCAGCCAGAGAATACATCCATTTATGGTAAGAACTCTAAAATCCTTGCCCGTCGTACAGCGATAATCTCTAGGACTATTTCTATTTTTCGATTTTACCACTGTTTAACTAAATAGTTATGTGTACGCCACTGGCAAAACTAGCAATTGGACTCTCTGCCACAATGGCAACAGCGTTTTACTATCTAGCTGCCGCCCCTCCGGCAGCAGCAGTAGATGTCTGCGGTCCGGGAAATTATTCTACTGCCTGCGCCCCCAGCACGGAATCAACAGCAACGACATCAACACCAACGGAATCAACAGCAACGACATCAACAGCAACGACATCCGACCCGCAATTGGCGACCCAGCCGAGTTTGTCCCAAATATACACAAGCACACCTTCGAGAAACTCAACTTCTATTCCTGAACCGGGTACTGCGATGGCAGTCCTACTGACAGGTGCAGGAATGATCTGTTCATGCAGAAAGCGAAACAAGCAGGTTGGTCCGCAGCGCTAGGCAGGCTGATGACCAACCTGTTTGCCTTCAAAATGTCTCCGTGTTTTTAAGCGTGGGTATTTGTTTACTTAATATATAAAAAATAAAAATTTGTATAAAAAATAACTTGACACCTAGCTTGTGCGCTGCAAATAGAGCCGGATGTTGAAGGAAGAAAGCTATAGCGACTTAACTCAGGGTAAAAACAAGGAAGAAGGCAAATGCACTTCCCGACAAGGGTTTCAGCAATGAATAACCTCCGGTGCAAAAGAGAAGGTTGCTATATTTAATAAAAATTAAAATATAAAAATTAAAATAAGATTGGTTAAGATCAATCCTTCGGAGAGTTTTGGATAGCCACCTGTAGAATAAGGGTTTCAAAGCTCCAAGGCAAGTTCGCTACCAACGAAAAAGCAAGGGTTTCAGCCTAGGAACTAAAAACAGTCCACACTAGGGTTAAGATTACAATTAAAAAATATTGTTATTGTTTGAGCGTCCCATGACCCCTAAAGTAGAAATTTACACTTGGAGAACCTGCCCGTTTTGCGTTCGTGCCAAAGCACTTCTCAAGCGAAAAGGGATTGATTTTACAGAGTACGCGATCGACGGAGATGAAGCAGCACGGGCTCAAATGAGCGATCGAGCCAACGGAGGCCGCACCCTCCCACAAATATTCATTAACGACCAACACATAGGTGGTTGCGACGAAATCCACAAACTCGATGCTCTAGGCCAGCTAGACCCCCTGCTAGCAGCAAAATGAGGCATTCCCTCTCGAATTTTCAGTTAGCCCAAATTTTCCTGCGACCAATTCTTAATTTTAATTGACAATGAAATTTGCATTCATCATCGATCCCCTCGCGCGACTAATTCCAGGACACGATACCAGCGTAGCGCTGATGGAGGCAGCTCAAGAGTTGGGTCACGAAGTGTGGGCAACTCAAGCCAACGAACTAAGCGTCATCGGCGGCAAAACCTGGGCAACGCTCAGTCGGGTAGCCCTCACCCCAGTAAAAGTGGTAGAGGGAGGCTGGGAAGCTGCTGAGGCTTGGTACCAGGTAGAACATCCTACTTTGCAGCCTCTCGAAGCAATGGACGCAGTATTTATGCGGACAGACCCCCCAGTCAACGTTCCTTACCTCTACGCTACTTACCTTTTAGATGGCATCGATCCCACTAAAACTTTGGTAGTTAACAGTCCCAAAGGATTGCGGGCGGCGAATGAAAAAATGTATGCTTTGCAATTTGAGGGAGCGATCCCCGAAACCATTGTTTCTCAAAACAAACAGGTAATTAGGCAATTTGTTGAGAAAAAAGGAGCAGCAGTTCTTAAACCATTGGGTGGCAAAGCTGGCGAGGGGATTTTGTTCTTGGAAGCGGACGATCGCAATCTCAACTCCCTGGTCGAAATTAGCACTCAACAAGGGCAAATTCCAGTGATGGTTCAGACTTATCTGCCGGAAGCCAAAGACGGAGATAAACGGATTATCTTGTTAAACGGCAAGCCCATCGGTGCTATCAACCGTATTCCCACAGGCAATGAATTTCGCGGCAACATGGCCGTCGGCGGCAGAGTCGCAAAAACCGAAATTACCGATCGCGAACTGCAAATTTGCACTCAGTTAGAACCAGTGCTGCAACGAGACGGACTGTACTTTGTCGGCATTGATATTATTGGCGGTTATCTCACAGAAGTTAATGTCACCAGCCCTACAGGGATCAGAGAAATTGACTTGTTTGACGGCGTTCGTTTGGGCAAACAAGTAATTGAATGGGTGGAGAAGGAAGAAGGAAGAAGGAAGAAGGAAGAAGGAAAGCACGACACGGATTAGGACAAAAATACACGGATTAATTATCGAGCGTTTCTTCTGATTTTGAAGTTATTAGTTATTAGTTATTTGTTAGTTGCTACCAATACCTAATACTTCTGTTACGTCCTGAAGGAAGTCGCAGGGCAGCACAAGTTCCCAATTCCCCATTATTAAATTATGTCAAAAATTGGCGTTGCAGTAGTCGGTACCGGTTTCGGTCAAAAAGTACACCTTCCCGGATTTCAGGCCCATCACCGGACAGAGGTTATGGCTGTTTACCACCGGAATTTAGACAAAGCAAAGGCGATCGCCTCTACCCACAATATCCCCTACGCTTGCGACTCGATCGCCGATATAGTAGCCATCCCAGAAGTAGCGGGCGTCAGCATTTCCACGCCACCCTTTTTGCATTTTGAAATGGCAAAAACCGTCTTGGAAGCAGGCAAGCATTTATTATTAGAAAAACCCACAGCCCTGACAGCCAATGAAGCCAGGGAACTTTACCGATTGGCAAACAACGAATCTCAAACGGATTTTAACAAGGGTGGTTCCAGAGCAATTGCCACAATGGACTTTGAGTTTCGCTTCATCCCCGCATGGCAAATGCTAGCAGAATTATTGGCAGCAGAATATGTGGGAGAAAAGCGTTTAATTAAGATTGATTGGCTGGTGTCGAGCCGCGCTGATGCTAATCGCCCCTGGAATTGGTACGCGCAAAAAGAGCGAGGCGGCGGAGTTTTGGGCGCGACGGGTTCTCATGTTTTTGATTATATTAGCTGGCTGTTCGGCCCGCCCCAGAGGCTTTCTGGGCAATTGATTACAGGAATTTCGGCGCGGCCTGATCCAAATGATTCGGGAAATTTAAAATTAGTTGATGCCGATGATTCGTGCACGTTGATGTTGGAATTAGCCGGGGGAACTCCTTGTCAAGTTTGTTTGAGTTCTGTTACTTATCAAGGGCGGGGACACTGGGTGGAAATCTACGGGAGTAAGGGTACGTTGGTGTTAGGAAGCGACAACCAGCAAGATTACGTACACGGATTTCGCTTGTGGGGTTCCCAAGGTGGAGAACCTTTAGCTGAAATCAAAATTCCTTCAAGATTGGAGTTTCCTCAAGTTTATCCAGACGGGAGAATTGCACCGTTTATTCGAGTAGTAGATAGGTGGGTAGAAGCGATAGATGCAGGTAAATCGTTGATACCATCACTCAGAGAAGGGGTTTACTCGCAGTTGTTGATGGATTTGACCCAGGAGTCGAATGCTACGGGAACTTGGGTAGATTTACCTAATATAGATAAATTTTTGGGCACTAAGTAAAAGTGAAACATCCCAAAGCAATCTCACGCACTCGATCGCACCCCAAACCCGATAAACTACAAATAGAGAAACTCAATCCAACCCTATATCCAGAGTCGGTAGTTGTGAATGGCGCGCCCTGAAAGTCCTTGCCTCAGTATAGCGATCGCTCGCCTGAGAACCGCTGGGGCAAACCATTTTGCCACTTGGGTTCTACAAGCTCCCTATCCCAGCGGGTACGTTCACCACGACTGTATGTGGCCCGATACCCTATCCCAATCTTGGAAAGCTTGGCAGGAAATGTTTTCGCCCTCCGGGACAATTCACGAATTGCCCCTAATTCCTGATGGCAGTTTCGTCTCGCCGGAAAACAACCAGAATCTACTGGCAGAAACTGAGCAACGAAGTCCTCAGTCGCTAGATCTACCTCCAGCGACGCCCTCTGTGCCGCTCGACCTCGCTCAACAAGGGTGGGGCGACAAAGGGGGTCAGCATCCGCCTCGGCCACCGGCAAGCTACAGCAGCCGCCTGATGCAGCATTTGGGGATTAATCTTTGGCAGTGGCTGTTTGAAGGGCCGATTCAGGGTAGTCTCCAGGAAAGTAAAGGTATCGCGATCGGGCAAAATCTACCCCTGCGAGTGCGTGTAGATTTGCGCGAACCGTATTTAATTGCTTTACCTTGGGAAATTATGCAGCCTCAAGCCGGTCAACCGGCAATTTCTCTTTCCCAGCAACTGCTTTTTAGTCGCACTACGAGCAATGTTGAACCTTTGCCACCCCTGCAGCCTGCAGAGTCGCTCAATATTTTGCTAGTTTTGGGACAAGCAGAACCCGGCCGCGGTGCTAATTCTCAATTTTCCAACAGCAATAACGGTCATTTGCAGTTGGGAGAAGAAGCACTCGCCTTAGCTGGCATTCTGGAAAGTGCTTTTCAAACCGACGACAGCGGCAAATATTTTGACATCAGCGTTCCGACTCGCGTCGATACTCTGATCGAACCTACTCCGGCGGAACTCATTTCTCGGCTGGAAACGCAAGCTTACAACATTCTGTTTTACGCCGGCCACGGGATACCGGGTCCGGACGGTGGTTTGCTGTTTTTGGGGCCGGAAACCGCGATTAATGGCACTGAACTAGCTCAGGTATTAGTACGGTGCCGCGTAACTCTGGCGGTGTTTAATGCCTGCTGGGGAGCTCAGCCGGCGGTGGAGAGGTTGCACTCAACTAATGGCCAGCAACAGGCGATCGCCCGTAGCAGTTTGGCTGAGGTACTGATCCATCACGGGGTGCCTGCGGTGTTGGGGATGCGGGACTCGATCGCCGATCGCGAGGCCCTAAGTTTTATCCAAACTTTTGCCCAAGCTTTGGCCGGCCGGATGTCGATCGATCGGGCAGTCGCCGTCGCCAGACAACAGTTACTGACACTCTACAAGTTCAATCAACCGGCATGGACGCTGCCTGTGCTGTATATGCACCCAGAGTTTGACGGTCAGCTAACTGAGCCGGTAGATGACCTCAAAACTGAATTGCCTTTAAATTCTTCTACTTGGCTGGGACGGTTGCCGTCTTGTGCTTATTTGCGGGGGCGCGATCGACCAAATGCCAAATCCACCGAATCGAGCAATCAGGTTTGGCCGATTCGTGCGGGTATGGTTCGAGTCGGGCGCTGGGAAGAAAACGACGTAGTGATTCGAGAACAGTGGGTTTCTCAAAAACACGCCGAGATTTTCTGCAGAAACACTATCGGAGATAGCCGGGAAGAACCTAGCTACTTCCTCCGCGATTTTTCTCGCTACGGGACTCTAGTTTTGGGCTCTGAGGGATGGCAGAGAGTTCACCACCAAGAATTGCTGCTACGCAGCGGGACTCAGCTAAAATTTGGCAGTTCTCAAGGTCAGATTTTTGAGTTCACTATTGAGGTTCCTAAAACTTCGGGGTACAGTGAGACTGATTGCGGAACGAATTAAGGTGCGGGTGTAGCTAATGAAGGCAATGGGCGAGTTGCACAGCAAAGTTCTGGGCGTTGAGTCTCCAGTCTGAATTTAAAAGAGTTACTTACCACTGATAGCTCGCAACGCCGCTCTTGGCACAGTCCCCCTTCTGTCTTTTCCTTTTCCCCCTGAGGTATTACATCATGGCTACCCAATCTCCTGACTCTCAATATTTTCGCGACTCACAAACTCAAGCCCAGATGGAACTTCTCGCCACAATAGTTCAGACTGATGTTGCTTATCCCTGGAATCCTGCACAGCTTGAATCCGAATCTTATTTAACTGCCCTAGAGCAGGAATTTGCGCTATCTGATTCATTCAGCGACAGCGATATTGCCCTGAAGTCGCAAGTTTTATTCTCGCAATTAGAACAAGTTTGGCTGACGACGGCTCTGCAAAAGTCTTTGCGCGAGAAATTTGCTCGCGTTCCTCAAGATTTTCTGGCCAGCATCGCTCAAAGCGTGCAAAACGCAACTGTTAAGTGTCAATCTTTAGCTGACCAAATGGTAGAGTGCGTCTTAGATATTTTGCCTCAGTGGGCTGAGGAAGATTTGCAGGTGTTGGCACGTCCTTTGGCTTATGCCATGCGAGATGTTGATTCGGAAGGGGGGGAATTAGTCATGGCTACTAAAAGACCTTGGATCCAATTGTCGGAAATAGAACAAGCCAGAGTTAGTTTGGCTGTCGCCCGCTATGCAATCTCGCAATTAGAAATTGCTGATTAGTTCTGTGATGGCTGGGTTTTTGGGCTGTGATAGCGGTAATTTTTTTTAAATTCATATAAAATTAATCTACCTTTAGTTAGATGTAAAATTCGTCTAATTGCTAAATTCTCTGGATTGCTATAGTTTGATATAGCAATCCTATTTGGTTTGTAGACAAGATAATTTTTTTTGAACTATAGCAAGCGCGCCCGACGGTTAGGCTCAGATGTGGCAGCATTTTCAATAACCTTTTTAGGGGTGGCGTCCGAGAAACGGCCCACAATAAAAATTTTTTATTGTGGAACAGGCCCGAAAGCCTTTTGCAGCAATGTCAGCAAAAGGTAACTTAGGAGGTTCTTAATTGCTGAAATCCTTGCCGAAGAGTGTTTCTGACCGAAAGCATCCAGGATACAAGCCCCCGAATTTATCCGTGGGGTCAATGCTTGCATCTAAAATCTAAAATCTAAAATCTAAAATCTAAAATCGATTGACTTCTCTCGCGACGATAACTAAAGGCTTTTTCCTTCTTCCTTCTGCTATATTTTGCCAGGTTTGGACTCGCTAAGAAGTTTGGCAACACCAAGCAAGATGAATTATCATACAATGGTCAGAATGTTAAAAAATGTAAATATAATAATTGGGGTGTATCGGAATTTTCAACTGAATTAAAAAGTGGACAGCAGGAAACCGTTACTGTTGTAGGCACGATCGGGACTTTAAAATTATTTTATGACAACTTCAAGATTTGATCTTCAAGACTTGAAACGCCGCTTTTGGCGGATTTCGCGGGTGCCGACGGCAACGCTAGTCGTGTTGGGGGTGGTTGCTTTCGCAGGTGCGATCGCCGCAGCCTGGTTTGCCCGCGAAGGTACAGTCAGCGGTATTTTTGCCACAATCAACAGTTGGCAGCAAAACCCGCCTGTGTGGCTGCAAGTGCCTGCTACGAGCAAGATGTATTTGTTAGTGCCGACGATCGCGCTTGTCTCCGTTGCTTTAGCTGCAATTAAAATTTCGCCTCAACCGCAGAAATGGTCGCGCGCTGTAGTAGTTGCAATAGTTCTGGCTTTAACCATTCGCTACGTTTTATGGCGATCGCTCGCTACTCTCAATTTAACCGATCCCCTCAACGGTATCTTTAGTTTGGGGCTGTTTTTCCTAGAAATGCTTCTGGTTTTCAATACCAGTATTCAACTGTATTTAATGCTGAGAATGAAAGACCGGCGTCGAGAAGCCGATCGCATGGCAGTTGCAGTTGAAGCTGGAAACTTCACCCCGCCCGTAGATATTTTTATCCCAACTTACAACGAACCGGCTTTTATTTTACGGCGCACTGTAATCGGCTGTCAAGCATTAGATTATCCCAACAAAAAAGTATATTTGCTCGACGATACCAAACGCCCAGAAATCAAGTTGCTGGCAAAAGAACTGGGATGCGAGTATATAACCAGACCCGATAATATTCACGCCAAAGCTGGAAACATTAACCATGCCACAGCCCTTACTAATGGAGAACTAATTGTAGTTTTCGATGCAGATTTTATCCCCACTAAAAACTTTTTAACTCGCACAGTTGGATTTTTTCAAAATCCCGAAATCGCCCTCGTTCAAACACCGCAAAGCTTTTACAACCACGACCCCATCTCCCGTAATTTAGGTTTAGAAAATGTGCTCGCGCCGGAAGAAGAAATCTTTTACCGGCAAATTGAAATCATCAAAGACAGCGCCGACAGCGTGGTTTGTTGCGGTACATCTTTTGTAGTGAGGCGGAGTGCTTTAGAAGCAGCGGGAGGCTTGGTCACAGATTCAATCTGCGAAGATTATTTTACCGGGATTCGGCTGTCGGCAACCGGATATCGCTTAGTTTATTTAGATGAAAAATTGAGTGCTGGTTTGGCGGCTGAAAATATAGAGGCTCATCTAAATCAAAGGCTACGCTGGGCGCGAGGCACGCTTCAGGCATTTTTTATTGATTCTAATCCTTTAACAATTCGCGGTCTCACATTCGTACAAAGGCTGTCTCATTTGGAAGGATTGCTGCACTGGTTTACCAGTTTAACCAAGGTTTTATATCTGTTGATACCTTTAGGTTATTCGTTTTTCGACATAATTCCTTTGCGGGCAAGTGCGCGGGAATTGCTGTACTTTTTCCTGCCTTACTATTTGGTGCAACTTACTGTGTTTTCTTGGCTGAACCGCAGATCGGGATCGGCTTTGCTTTCGGATATTTATTCGTTCGTCCAGTGTATTCCTTTAGCCGTGACGGTGGTGAGTTCCATGCTGAACCCCTTTGGGAAAGGGTTTCAGGTGACTCCAAAAGGAATGGCGAGCGATCGCTTTCGTTTTAACTGGAATTTGGGATGGCCTTTGATTGTCTTATTCGCAGCTACAGCATTCAGTTTGTGGCACAATTTAAACATTAATTTAGTTAAAAATGTTGGCAGCGTACAGTCAATATCAGAAAGTGTTCATTTGTCAAAAGGAATGAGTTTGGGATGGATTTGGAGCGGGTACAACCTGCTGATGATCGGCATTGCATTGCTGATTTTGGTGGATATTCCTAAGCCGGACATTTACGAATGGTTCAATTTACGCAGGGTTGTACAATTGAATATTGGCGGTCAAAGTTTGTGGGGTGTAACCACTGTAATTTCGGAAAGTGGCGCGGAAGTTGCTTTGACGCAGTGGCCAAGTTTTGCGGTGAAAAATAAAGGCAGTAAAGAAAGTTTGACAGCAGCAGAGATTTTGCCAAAATATGCCTTTGAGACAAGCTTATCCCAGGGTAAAATAAAAGCGCTCCCTCACACTGCAGCAGTCAAAGCAAGGGGATCGCTAGCGCCGTCTGTTGTTGAGTTAGGCACTGAGCGTCGTTTGGCCAAAGGTTTGATTGATTGCGATTCGGCGACTCTGAAAATTATGGAAGAGAACTGTTCTATTCCTGTGGCTAGGATTGAGTTGGTGAGCGAGAAATCTCAGTTGGAGTCGAGTTTTCGGGATGCAACAGAGTGCAATTTTGTGGAATTTCCGACTGTGCGAATTGCGTTCGATCGCCTGAATATTAGCCAGCACCGCTGTTTGATCGAAATGCTGTACTGTCGCCCGGGCCAGTGGCAGCGGCAGGAAACTCCCGGAGAATGGCGATCGCTGTGGCTATTGTTGAGAATTGCTTTGAAACCGAGGGCTGTTTTTGAGAGGAATAGGTCAGTTAGACCGATCGCAGTTTCGCAACTTTAGAGTGAACTTCTCCTAGTTGGGAAATTTTCACCCCAAATATCAGCAGATGAAGGCTGAGGAATTTTTAGAGAATCTTACCTCATCTCTTTTAAGTAATGGTGCAAAAATTTTTATACATTTTCAGTTAGCAAATAGAGAGAATTTTCAAGATTTGGATAAATTCTTGGGGTCGTTCTGCGCCAACGTCGGTTTGGGTTTGCAACTGGGCAATCAAATAGCAGAATATGGGGAGTAGCTATTTGGCATCCTGGTTAGCTGCAAGATGTAATTCCAGCAGTATTTGCTACTCTCAACAACCAAACTTTTAGTGTTAGCTTGAGGCGATATCGATCGCTTGTTTTGCCTATCCCAATTTGACGATCGACTTTTGCGGACTTTTGCGAACTTGGCACTCCTGAAGCCAAAAATCGGGGAATTGGGCGAAAACTCCGGTTAGTCGTGGTACACTCCACTAAGCTGTATATCCCGCTGAGTGCGAATAAATCGGCGTTTAATGTGGGGCTACGGCCATTTAAAAGCGAGCAAGTGTAGGATTGGGCGAAACGGCAAGGACTGGATTGGTCAGCGGAAGATGCCCAGCAACTGACGGGTTTTGTAAACAGGAATACCTATTGAGTACGGGTAGGTCTTTATCATATCGGGCGTGGGGATGTCACTCCAGAGCAAGTGTTGCAAAACTCCCCCATCTCTGCCGGAATTTATGGCGATCGCCTACAACGACAACTGTGGAATTTACAACAGCAGCCAGATCACTCATAATTTTATGCACTTTTAGAAAGTAGATTGATATTTCACAAGCTCAAACCGCACTTGTTGCGGTTTTTTATCCTCAAAACCTAACTATGCAAAATTACCAAATTACTGAAAAACTGCATGAAAGCAGTAACTCGTTAGTCTATCGCGGATATCGGCAAGCAGACAATCGGCCTGTTATCCTCAAAATGCTCAAACAAGCCTATCCTTCACCTGAAAAAATTGCCTGGTTTAAGCGAGAGTATGAAATAACCCAAAACATTAACTTACCAGGCGTAATAGATGTTTACAGCTTCCAAAACCTAGAAAATCAGTGGGTAATTGAGTTAGAAGATTTTGGTGCCGAATCCCTCAATCAGATAATCGCTAAGAAACAATTTACAATTGCTGAATTTCTCCATCTGGCAATTGAGATTGTTGACATTCTCGGTCAGGTTCACCAGCAGCACATTATTCATAAAGATATTAACCCATCAAATATTGTTTTAAATCAGCAGACAGGTAAGCTGAAGCTAATTGATTTTGGCATTTGCACAACACTGTCGCGAGAAAACCCAACCTTTCGCAACCCGAACGTATTAGAAGGAACGCTAGCTTATCTCTCGCCAGAACAAACAGGTCGCATGAATCGAAGAATCGATTACCGCACTGATTTTTACTCGCTGGGGATAACTTTTTATGAATTACTAACCGGACAGTTACCTTTCCCCACGAATGAGGTTTTGGAATTAGTGCATTGTCATATTGCTAAACAACCTATCCCACCGCACGAAGTCAAACCAGAAGTTCCACCTATTATTTCGACCATTGTGTTGAAATTAATGGCAAAAAATGCTGAGGAACGCTACTTGTCAGCATATCAAATAAAGGCAGATTTACAAGAATGTCTCAGACAGTGGCAGAGCAAAGAGCAAATTGACCCTTTCCCAATCGCTCGGCACAATATTTCCGATCGATTTCAAATTCCCCAAAAACTGTACGGGCGAGAACGGGAAATTTCTGCCTTATTAGCTGCTTTTGAGCGAGTTAGTCAAGGAACCAGTGAAATGATGCTGGTTTCTGGATATTCTGGGATTGGAAAAACAGTATTAATCCAGGAGATATATAAGCCGCTAACTCGTCAACGCGGTTATTTTATTTCTGGTAAGTTTGACCAGTTTCAACGAGATACTCCCTACGCATCCTTAATTCAGGCATTTCGTTCGTTAGTACGGCAGTTACTAACAGAAAGTGATGCAGAAATTAGCAAGTGGCGAGAGAAGTTACAAGCGGAATTAGGGCAAGCTAGTGCGGTAATCGTTGAAGTTATTCCTGAAGTAGAACTAATTATTGGTTCCCAACCACCCCTACCAGATCTCCCGCCAGCAGAACAGAGAAATCGCTTTAATCGGGTTTTGCAAAAATTTATTAATACATTTACTCAGCCCGAACATCCATTAGTAATTTTCTTAGACGACTTACAGTGGGCAGATATAGCATCGCTGGAATTAATTCAACTGCTGATGACAGTAGCAGATAATAAATATCTATTTCTCATGAGTGCCTATCGCGATAATGAAGTAACCGAGGCGCATCCGCTAACTCAAATTTTGGAAAATATTGCCAAAGCAAAAGTAACAACCATCAATAAAATATTGCTGGCACCTTTAGTCTTAACGGATATTACGCAACTTTTAGTTGAGACGCTTTTTGCGGAATCAAAAAATGCTAAGCCACTTGCCGAATTGCTCCAGCAAAAAACTGGTGGTAATCCGTTTTTTATCAATGAATTCTTAAAATCACTGCATTCTGAAGCATTGTTGGATTTTAACTACCAATCTCAGAAATGGCAGTGGGACTTAGAACAAATCAAAGCACAACCGCTTACAGATAACGTTTTAGAACTAACGACCAAAAATTTAAAAAAACTTCCGACAGCAACTCAGGCCGTGTTAAAGTTAGCAGCTTGCGTAGGAAATCAGTTTGACTTGAAAACACTGGCGATTATCTATGAAAAATCTCTCCAAGAAACAGCAACAGATTTACGGTCAGCACTCCAATCTGGTCTAATTATACCCCTCAGCCATGCTTATCAGTTGGCGGAACTTGATGTAGCAGGTTTGTCAGATCAGTTAGTTGCAGAATACAAATTTTCTCACGATCGCATTCAACAAGCAGTTTACTCTCTCATCTCCGAACCTGATAGACAGTCAGTACATCTGCGCGTGGGCAGGTTGTTACTCCAAAATACACCATCTGAAGAAGTGGCACAGAAGCTGTTTGATATTGTCAATCAGTTGAACAAAGGCCGAGCGCTGATAGATCGACAAATAGAGCGATACGAGTTAGCCCAATTCAACTTACAGGCAGGTAAAAAAGCCAAATCTTCAGCAGCTAGCCAACCAGCTTTCAATTACCTTCAGATCGGCTTAATTTTGTTAAATAACAAGAGTTGGTCGCAGCAGTACAACCTTACCTTAGATTTGTATTTAGAAGCAGCAGAAACAGCTTATACAATTGCTAACTACGATGAAATGGAGCGCTTAGCTGGGGTAGTTTTGCAAAAAGCCCAAACGCTGTTAGAAAAAGTCAAAGTCTATGAAGTCAAGATGCAAGCTTATTGCGCCCAAACTAAATTCCTAGAGGCGATCGACATTGGGCTAGAAGTTCTGAAATTACTTGGGGTAGAATTACCGCAACGACCGAACCAATCCGATCTGGCACAAGAGATGGAGCAGATAAAATCTGCTTTAGCGGGTAGGCAAGCCCAGGATCTAATCGACTTACCGCCAATGACCGACCCGTATAAACTAGCAGCTATACGGGTGATGAACTACTTGTTGAGTCCTGCGTTCGTAGCAATTAATCAACTGAGCTTGTTAATTTGGTGCCGACAGGTGAAGTTATCGATTCAGTATGGTAATTCTGCTAGCTCTGCTTATCCCTATATAGGTTATGGGCTGATCCTTTGCTCGTCAGGAGAGCTTGACGCTGGCTATCAGTTTGGAAAACTTGCTTTGAACGTACTAGAACGATTCAAAGATCAAACATTCAAAGCAAGAATTTATGTAATATATATGGGATTTATCAAGCATTGGAATGAACCTCTCAGAGACACATCTTCTTTTTGCATGGAAGCTTATCAAAGTGCGATAGAAAATGGAGATCTTGAATATACTGCTAGTGTTAGGCAGTGCTATGCTTACGCTTTGTACCTCAGCGGTGTAGAGCTGATCGATGCCAAGAAAGAAATGGCGAAAGCCCTGGAAGTTACTTATCAAACTAAACAGGAAGCATACATTCATTGGTGTCAAATATTTATGCAGGCGATCCTGAACTTGGCGGAACAAGTAGAAAATCCGTGCTGTTTGATTGGTGAAGTATACGACGAACAAAAGATGATAGCAGTTCATCAAGAAAGTGGCGATCGCACTGCACTCATGCACGTTTATTCCCATAAAGTTATCTTCTGTTATCTTTTCGAGGAATTTCAGCAAGCTGTGGAGAATGCAGACCGCTTTGAAGAATACTCAGCTAATGCAGGCTCCTTTTTTATTCTCCCTGTTGTCTATTTGTATGATATGTTAGCCCGACTAGCGCTCTATCCTAATTCCTCAGAGACGGAAAGAGAAGAAATCCTGAGAAAGGTGGCTGCTAAACAAGAAAAAATGGAAACATGGGCAAAGCAGGCTCCCATGAATTACCTGCACAAATTCTATCTAGTCGAAGCGGAACGCGATCGCGTATTAGGTAACGATAAGGATGCCAGAGAATATTACGATAAGGCCATCATCTTAGCCCGCGAAAATGAATATCTCAACGAAGAAGCCCTCGCCTACGAACTAGCAGGCAGGTTTTATTTAGCCAGAAATCAAAATCATGTTGCCCGTCACTACCTGCAAGATGCCCACTATGCCTATCAGCGTTGGGGGGCTGTAGCTAAAGTCAAAGATTTGGAAGCGCGATACCCGCAATTTTTAGCCATTCAGTCGCTTAGTTCAACCCGAACAGATACTGAAAATAATATCATCAATCCAATCACCACAACTGGTAGCAATTCCGGCGAAGCGCTAGATTTTGCCGCAGTAATGAAAGCATCCCAAGCTATCTCCGGTGAAATCGTTCTCGAACAATTGTTAAACCAGGTGATGAAAACTGTGATTGAAAACGCAGGCGCCCAAAAAGGTTTTCTGATTCTGGATCAAGGCGGAAATTGGGCGATTGAAGCGGAAGCAGCAGTAGAATGCGAGATCATTACCATTATGCAATCCATTCCCGTAGATTCTGTAGATCCTGCAACTGGAATTCCCCTCCTATCAACCGCCATCGTTAACTACGTCGCTCGCAGCCACGAAAATGTAGTATTAAATAACGCCACCGATGAAGGACTATTTACTGGGGATTCTTACATTACCGCTACTCAACCCAAATCGATTCTCTGCACTCCCCTACTCAATCAAGGCAAACTAGGTGGTATTCTATATTTAGAAAATAATTTGGCGATCGGCGCATTTACCTCGGAAAGAGTGGAAACTTTAAAAATCATTGCGGCTCAAGCTGCGATCTCAATTGAAAATGCAAGTCTCTACGAACAATTAGAAGATTACAACCGAACTTTAGAGCAAAAAGTAGAAGACCGTACCGCAGAATTAGCCCAAGCTAATAAAGAAATATTGAGTTTGAACGAACGGCTAAAAGTAGAAAATATTCGCATGAGTGCCGAACTAGACGTAACCCGCCGCCTGCAACAAATGATTTTGCCTCAACAGCAGGAATTAGAGTCAATTGAAGGGTTAGAAATTGCTGCATTCATGGAACCGGCTGATGAAGTTGGCGGCGACTACTACGACGTACTCCATCACGGCGGTAAAGCCACAATTGGCATCGGCGACGTGACAGGACACGGTTTAGAAAGTGGCGTGTTAATGATTATGGCGCAAACAGCAATTCGCACTTTGTTGGTTCACAATGAAACCGACCCAGTTAAATTATTGCAGACAGTCAACCAAACGCTTTTTGACAACGTAGAGCGCATGAATTGCGGTAAAAGTATGAGCCTTTCTTTGCTGGAATATCGGGGGGACAACATCCTGCGTTTGAGCGGACAGCACGAAGAGGTGATTGTCGTGCGTTCTAGTGGCGAAGTAGAGCGGATTGATACCATGGAGTTAGGCTTTCCCATAGCCTTGGAACCAGATATTGCCGATTTCATTGCGACTACTGAAATACAGTTAAATTCCGGGGATGTTGTCGTACTCTACACAGATGGAATTACTGAAGCTTTTGATATGAATCAAAAGGAATACGGTATTGAGCCAATGATTGAAATTGTTGCCCTTAACAGGGAAAAGTCAGCAGCAGAAATCAAGCAAGCTATTATTGACGACGTGCGGCGATACATCGGGGAGCAAAAAGTATTTGATGACATTACTTTGGTAGTAATCAAACAGAAGTAAGTATGCGAGAATTTAGTTGCGGCAGTGTCAGTGTCCTATTGTTTCCGGTTGCACCCGAATGATACTGAGTAGTCCGACAGTCCGACAGGGAATGAATTCCCTGCCTCAAAGCTAAAGTCCTCTGAAGAGGACTAATGAGTTTAAAAATTTTTATTCTCATATCGTTTCCGGTTGGGTGGGAATGATAAAGTCAAGGTCGCGCAATTCCACATTCCCCCACTCCCCATCATAAGGAGTGTAACCGGAATTGATATCAGTCCTCTTCAGAGGACTTTAGCTATTAGACAGGGGTTTCAACCCCTGGCGGACTGACGGGTAGGCGGGAGGATTGATGGACTAAAAGCTTAAGTTGACACCTATGGGCAATGCCGTTTCCCTACGCGCAAATAATCAAGAACACGTAATGAGAGATGTAAGTCTCACCCGATTAATTGTAGGGAAACGGCAGTGCCGTTTCCTGATTGTGCGTAATATGAATTCCCAGGCAAGCGGATTTGATATAACTACTCATTTTGTAAGCCTTTCTGCTTGACCAGCCCTAGAACTTAACAATAAATATTATAACCTACATTTGGCGATCGCCAATAGTTTACAAACCGGATATGGGTACAAAGTCGTAACCGTAACTCGTGCGATTTCCGGGTTTGACAGTTACTAATTGAACGGCGCGATTACGATCGCCCGAAGGTAAAAATCGAATGGGCCCCGATGCTCCTTTTGCCGAAAAATCAGACGCCGATAAAGCTTGTTGAATACCTGTACGAGTCGGATTGCGCCCTAAACCGGCAATTAACGCGATCGCCGCATCGTAGGCTAAAGCTGTGCGCCAACTTACTTCAGCATTCCAAAGTTGTTTGGATGTTTGGGGAAAGTTTGACTGCGGATCTGCCAGAATGTGCCAAGGAACAGCCAGCACCATATCTGTTGCTGCTGCACCACCGATTTGCAGTGTTTTAGCAGTATAAGCATCGTCTCCTGCGAGTAACGGCAGCCGTTTGGCGTTTACTTGCACTACTTGCAAAGCTTGGTCGAGCGTGGCTGAATTGGATGCTAACATAATCACTTCTGCTCCTTGGGCGATCGCACTTTTAACGCTCTCGGCGGCATTAAAATTGCCCTTAGCAAAGTCAACTTCGCTTACTATTTGTCCTCCATCTCCGTAAACAGCAGTAGTGAATTCATCTTTTAAAGATTTGCTGTAACTGCTGGCAGAATTAAAAAATACAGCAGCTTTTTGCTTTTGCAATTTTCCCACCATATAGCGGGAAAGAGCATTAGCAGCAAACCGATCGCTCGGCACTGTCCGAAATATATTGTTGCCAACTCCTGAGAGCTGCACAGACGTACTTGTCGGAGAAATTGCTACTAATTGTTTTTGCTGGTAAATCTTGCTGGCTGCTAGCGTTGTATCTGAAGCAAAATGCCCGATTACTCCTAAAATTTCCGAGTTATTTGCTAAAGCACTGGCAATTTGCGCGGCAATTTCTGGGTTGTTGTCATCGTTAGCAATTACCACTTTTAAGGGAGTGCCGCTAATGCCGCCGCTTTGGTTGATTTCATTTTGAGCTTGAGCTACCCCCCGCATAATTTCTAGAGCAGCATTGATATCGCCGCCAATGGGAACTGCTGTGGCAATTGTGTAGGATTTTTGAGATCCGATGCGGGCGTTATTGAGATAAATTAGTGCTTCTGGATCGTTGCGATTGGTTTTCAGCGAAGCTTGTAAGTCGGAAATAGCTGCGTTATAGTTGCCAGATGCGATCGCCTGTACTGCTGCTTGTTTGGTTGTTGTGGCTTGCTCTGGAATTAACAGTTTTTGTCCGGCACTCAGACGCTGCCCAATTGCCTGATCTGACTGCGGGGAATTCCCCGTCGGAGACTTGGGAATTGTCTGATTTTGGGGTGATGAACCTCCGAGATTGATGCCGCCTCGGCTTGTCAGCCACCAAATACCTGCACCGGCTAGCCCGATCGTAATTAGGAGCGATAATACCAGAACAGCGGTTTCATTTTTTTGGGACATGGCTGCAGAATTTTAGATTTTAGGTTTTAGATTCAAAGAAGGAAGGAAGTTCGGCAACGAGCAATGTATGAGATGTAAAGCATTTAATAACAAGTTCTCTTTCATTTAATAATTTATGTAGCAATTATGCTAATTCTCATACTTGAGATAGATGATTGTGGGCTGACATATACCTATATTTTAGCAGTTGTTAATTTATTTGATCTGGATATTATAGAATCTAGCTGTGTAGCAGCTTAGATCCCACTGAGGTTGACTATGCCTGCGGATTGTCCCGTCTCTGAGGGTTTGACTCCTTTACCGTATTTGGCGCTGCTGGGGGTGGGAGGCATTTCTGGTGTGATTTCTGGTGCTGTTTCAGGCACCGCGTCTCCTGAGTGTGCGATCGCTATGCAGCCAACTAGGGCCAACAGGGAAGCTGGCATTTCTATTGTTTTTTTGCATCCTTGAACAGCTTGCTCGCGGCTACGAAGCCTGGAGTAAAGAGTCGCTGGCTTATAACTTGCTTAACTTGTTGACTGCCGTTTTATCTGCAGTCATACTTTACTACTAGGGTAGAACAATCAGCTCAATATAGTTTGTTGCGAATCATACTTTATAGGTTTTTTGATGTTGTTTAGTTTTTTGTAAACACTTTTGATTCCCTCATATCACAATCATAACCTAAATTATTTTTCTTAATTATATCTTTATTTTTCCTTGGAGTCTCGACAGCGGGGGAGTTTTTAATTATCCAGGGGCGGGGAAAGATTAAAGTTTTTTTAAGTTTGACAAAATAAAGGACATCTTTTGTAATATAAAGAAGAAAGTTGAAAAAATTATAAAGACAAACTAATTGGATAAAAGTGTCGCTAAGGTAGTAAAAATGACGGTTGGTCAGAGAAAAAGAGTGTTAAGCTAGGCTAAGCTCAGTCAAAGCAAAACCTCGATATTTAATTAAGTTCGATCGATAACAAAGGCTAAGGTAAATTCCATGGCAAACTCAGTTTTAAATCAGCCAAACGCAGCAGCAGGAGTGCAGTGGCAGCCAAAAGATATTATCCGCGGCCTAGTGTGGAAAATTGCGATCGCAACCTGGCTGTTAATGGCTGTAGGCAGCGCCACGCGAGTCATGAATGCGGGGCTCGCTTGCCCCGACTGGCCGCTGTGCTACGGTCAATTAATACCCGCAGCGCAAATGAATTTGCAGGTATTTCTGGAGTGGTTTCACCGATTGGACGCAGCGGCAATTGGCTTGAGCGCGATCGCACTTTTAGGACTATCTTTGTTTTACCGCAGCCGCCTGCCAAAATGGCTGCCTTGGGCGAGCGCCGGAGCACTATTTTTAATCGTTTTTCAGGGCGTATTGGGCGGCTTGACAGTAACACAACTGCTGAGATTTGACATCGTTACCGCTCACTTGGGAACAGCTTTACTATTTTTTGGCGCCCTGCTAGTCATCGGTTTCATGCTGACACCCTACGAAGCTACAGGAAATGTCGGCAAATTGGCTTGGGTAAGTTCGATCGCAGCATTGTTAGTTTACCTGCAAAGTTTGCTAGGAGCATTAGTAGGCTCTAGATGGGCACTGCACCAATGTTTGGACTCCTCAGAATTGTGCTCGGTAATGAACAGCCATATCGCGGGTATCGTACCAGCTACAGCAGCGACTTTAGCCGTAGCAGTCATGGCTTGGCGGCAGCCTGCACTGAGTCCAAATTTGCGAAAACTGGCTAATTGGGCGAGTGTTTGCCTAATTGCTCAATTAGTTCTGGGATTAGCAACTTTCCGGCTGCACCTTCAGGTAGAACCGCTGACTGTCGCCCACCAAGCAGTCGGTGCTGCTTTGCTGGGAACCCTGATAGCTTTTAGTGTTTTAGCTTGGCGCGATCGAGTTTTATCAGCTTGAGAGATAAGACTAAAGTAAGAGGCGGCGGGTTTATTAATCCTTGTAGCTACAGCAAATATTTCTCGTAAAACCCGCCACTACAACCTAATGACGAATTCGCAAATAATTACTAACAGCTTACAACCGATGCAAGAAATCCTTACTAACGACAGGCCCCGCCTCCACGAAAACTTTTCGCAAGTCGTGAAAAGTTACTATCAACTAACAAAACCCAGAATTATTTTACTGCTGCTAATCACCACCTCAGCAGGAATGTGGATGGCGGCAAAAGGAGAAGTAGACCCGCTATTGCTGGTATCAACTATTACTGGAGGCGCTTTAGCTTCCGCGTCGGCGAATACGATTAATTGTGTCTACGACAGTGACATCGATTATATTATGGAGCGCACCCGGTGGCGGCCGATTCCTTCCGGGCGTGTCAAGAAGCGGGATGCTTTGATATTTGCGATCGCCCTAGCTACAATATCCTTTACATTGCTGACAGTTGTGGCCAACTTATTAGCTGCTTTGCTAGCAATGTCAGGCATCGTTTTCTATGTCCTAATTTACACCCACTGGCTGAAGCGTCACAGCGTGCAAAACATCGTCATCGGCGGTGCAGCAGGGGCGATTCCCCCGCTAGTTGGGTGGGCTGCGGTGACGGGAGATTTGAGTTGGGGTGCGTGGCTGCTGTTTGGGATTATATTCCTGTGGACACCGCCGCATTTTTGGGCATTAGCAATGATGATTCGCGACGAATACAAGGAAGTAGGCGTCCCGATGTTACCCGTAATTGAGGGCGACGAAGAGACAGCCCGCCAAATTTGGATTTACACGCTATTGATGATTCCTGCAACTTTGCTGCTAGTTTATCCCCTGCATTTAGCGGGCGCGGTGTATGCGGGAACAGCTATTTTCCTGGGTGCTATTTTTGCCCAAAAAGCTTGGTTGCTGTTGCAGACTCCCGAGGATAAGATTGTTGCGCGATCGCTCTTCAAATACTCTATTCTGTACCTGATGCTATTGTGCGCCGGAATAGTGGTTGACAGTTTACCTGCGACTCATAATTTTACTACTGCTCTTGTACAAAATGTGCAAACTTTGATTAGTGCAGTGGTGATGTAGCCTTTTGTTAAATTGCCATTATTAAAATGAAGCCCGCATTTTGCGGGTTTTGTTTATGGTAAAATAGTGGTAGTGATTTAATAGGTGAAAATTCCATAGAGGCGAACCGATCATGCACTGGAAAGCACACATTCACTCAAATCCTAAAATTCTGCTTGGCAAGCCTGTAATTAAGGGGACACGAATATCAGTGGAGTTCGTTCTAGGGCTATTTTCAGAAGGTTGGACGCAGCAACAAATTCTAGAAAACTACCCAACTCTTAATGCTGAATCTCTACAAGCTGTGTTTGCTTTCGCGGCGGAGTGCCTCAAAGAAGACGTATTTTACACGCCTTTACTGTTTCCTGAGGCAAGTTAATGCGGTTTCTGGCAAATGAAAATTTTCCACTCGTGAGTGTACGAATTCTACGGCAAGCGGAGCTGGAAGTCGCTTCTGTTACCGAGGATTCTCCAGGTATTGAGGATTCCGAGGTTTTGGCTCGGGCCGCGGATGAGGAACGGGTGATTTTGACGTTCGATCGCAATTACGGCGAACTCATTTATCGTTTGCGGCTGCGATCGCCAAGAGGTGTCATTTATTTGCGGTTTCGTCCTCACACGCCGGAAGAATCAGCATCAATATTGTTAAATTTATTACAGACCGAAGGATTGCAATTTCAGGAACGCTTTAGGGTGGTGGAGCGCGATCCAATTCGTCAACGTCCGCTACCGTAGTTATTGCCGGAAGCAAGTAGTTGTGGGGATTGAGGCAGGCTTTGGGTGACGCTGTTTCAGAGTATTGAGCTTGAAGTCGCGATCGCAGAATTATATCGCGGTGTGAGTTTGGGGCGATAAATGAAGTAAGCTAAGGAAATATCACCAGCTTTTGAGCATTCAATTTTTTGAGTTTTTCTACCACTGGATTTGGGTTTGGCTTATAGCTTGTATATGGGTCAGAGATTTTCTAGTAATTAAAAAGCGGAATAAGATATGAATAATGAGTCTGGACTTTCAATCAAAAAGCCCGTTCCGGTATTGAAAAAATCGATCGAAGTCAACTTTAAGGATTTTTCTAAGGCACTAGGCAAAGTAGGTGCAGATATTGCTTTTGGGAAGTGGGACAGCCTTGCAGCGGATGGAGTTGATGCTCTGGGTGCATTAGGTTTAGCCGCAGGTGCTGAAGAAATTGCCTGGTTGTTCGTTTACCGCTCGTTGTTCCAAGCAATGAAGAACCTGGTTAAGGAAAAAAAAGAGCTGGAATCCGAGAAGTTTAATGTCAAATTATTGCAGACTCAAATTAATGACGCTTTAGCTAATAGTAGTTTATCGATCAATAAAAAGTTTTTTGAACACCCTGAGAAAGATAAGATCCTTGGAGTGATTCAACCAGCTTTTACCCAGTGGCTAAGACATTCTGGCTTGATTGAGGTAGAAGCAAAGGCAATCAGCCAGCGGCTACCCATTTATTTCGCGGCGGCACTTCATGAGGAATGGGGTAGTCGCCCAAAAGACTATGCGGTACTTCAAGAAAAGCTGGATACTCCGTTTACTCAAGCCAATGAACGGTTACAAGCATGGTTGCGCTATTCAACGTGGCTGCAAAAACAGGTAGAAGAACCTATGTTTTTGGAACCCTTCAGTTTGAAGCAGGTATTTGTGCCACTTCGGGCTTACTATAACCGCAAAGTAGAAAAGCAGAAAGATGAAGACCTAGAAGAGAGGATGGGAAGCAGCAGACAATTGGAACGAGTTGTGGTTGAGTTGGAAGCAGAATTAGAAGGCTGGTTAAGTAAAGCAAAACGAGATGATGCTATTCGACTCATTAGCGGTGGCCCCGGTAGTGGCAAATCTTCTTTAACCAAAATGTTTGCTGCAAAGGTAGCAGAGAAGGGAGATATTCGAGTTTTGTTTATTCCATTACATCACTTTGAGCCATCAGACGATCTGATTGATGCGGTTGGAAAATTCGTCAAGTTCGATCGTATTTTGCCCTACAATCCTTTGGAGGCAGAGCATCGGGAAGAGCGCCTGCTGATTATTTTTGATGGCTTGGATGAACTAGCCATGCAGGGCAAGATAGCTGAGAAAACGGCTCAAGATTTTGTGGGAGAGGTACAGCGCAAGGTAGAGCGATTTAATCAGCACAAAACTTGTGTGCAGGTGTTGATCAGTGGTCGAGAAGTTGTTGTACAGGCAAATGAAACTGCCTTCCGCAAAGAAGGGCAAATTTTGTATGTTCTTCCTTACTTTTTACCCGCAGATGACCGCAAGCAGCACTATGTCGATACCAAAGAGTTACTAGAGGAAGACCAACGACAGCTTTGGTGGCAGCACTATGGTAAAGCAAGTGGAAGTGGGTATACTGGTTTACCGCCAGAGCTAAACCAAGGAAATCTGACTGAGATTACCGCTCAACCCCTGCTTAATTACCTAGTTGCCCTTAGCCTTCAACGAGGTGCACTGAAGTTGTCGGAGGAAACGAACCTAAATGCGGTCTATGCTGATTTACTCAAAGCTATTTATGAACGGGGTTGGGCTGTCGCTCAACACGCTGCGATTAAAGGAATTGAGGAGAAAGATTTTGTTCGGATTCTCGAAGAAATTGCTTTAGCTTCCTGGCATGGTAATGGACGAACTACTACTATAAAAGAGATTCAAAGCCACTGTGATAATAGTGGTCTTAAAAAACTCTTAACTCTTTTTCAAAGAGGCTTCCAAGATGATTCCAAAGCTAGCATTACGCGCTTATTGACTGCTTTTTACTTCCGTCAAAGTGGGAACAATAACTCTGGTGAAAGGACTTTTGAATTTACCCACAAAAGCTTTGGTGAATATCTGACGGCAAGACGAATTGTGCGAGAGGTGCGGCTGATTCACAAAAAGTTAGAAGACCGCCAGACAGATCCGGATGAAGGCTGGGATGAACGCGAGGCGCTAAAACGTTGGGCAATTCTCTGTGGCTCATCTGCAATGGATGAATATCTATTCAACTTTGTTCTAGATGAAGTGCGCTTGGAGCATCTGCAAGATTCCTCTGATGTTGCTAAATGGCAGCAGACCTTCTGTCATCTAATTGGGTTCATGCTGCGGCATGGAATGCCAATGGAACTCCTAGACCCCAGACCTAACTTTCAGGAAGAGAATCGACAAGCCCGCAATTCAGAAGATAGTTTATTGGCTATTTTAGGTGTTTTTAATCGTTTAACTAAAAACCTGGCTAAAATTAATTTCCCTTCTCCTGATGCTTTTGGAACATTAATCGCAAGACTCCAAGGGCAAAGAACAGGACGTTCAAATCCCATGTCTTTTAATTGCCTGAGCTATTTAGATCTATCAGGATGTATTTTGCATATGAGAGATTTTTATCATGCGGGTTTTATGGGGTCAAATCTTCAATTATCAGAACTTACATTTGCCAATCTGGAAGGGGCGCATCTTGAACGGGCGAATCTGGAAGGGGCGCATCTTGAATGGGCGGATCTTGAAGGGGCTGATCTTGAAAGCGCGAATCTTCAAGGGGGGTATCTTCAAGGCGCGAATCTTGAAGACGCGAATCTCGAAAGTGCGAATCTCGAAAGCGCGGATCTTGAAAGCACGGATCTTGAAAGGGCGAATCTTCAAGGGGCGAATCTTCAAGGGGCGAATCTTCAAGAGGCGGATCTGGAAGGGGCAAATCTGGAAGGGGCAAATCTGGAAGGGGCAAATCTGGAAGGGGCGAATCTGGAAGGGGCGAATCTTGAAAGTGCGAATCTTCAAGGGGCGAATTTTGAAAGCGCGGATCTTGAAGGGGCGAATCTTGAAAGCGCGAATCTTCAAGGGGCGAATTTTGACTGGGCAAATCTTAGAGAGACAATTCTTGAGGTTGAAATACTTGGTGAAACACCGAGCAGTAAGAAATTGCGACCATTTGGTTTGTGTGCAGGCGAGTTTACTGTTCCAGATGATTTCGATGCTCCTTTGCCCGAAGATATGCTCAGTGCATTCGAGGGTAAATGAAGATTCTGCTAGATACCCACATCTTTTTGTGGTTCATTAGTGGCGATATCCGGTTATCAACAGATGTTCGGGATGCAATTCGCGATCCAGACAATGAGGTCTATCTGAGTGCAGTTTCAGTTTGGGAAGCAATTGTCAAGTACCAGTTAGGTAAGTTACCTCTGCCCGAGCCTCCTGAAATATATTTACCAAAACAGCGCGATATCCATCAAATCGTCAGTCTTGCTCTTGATGAAAGTAGTGTAGCTCAATTAGCTAACCTGCCACCATTACATCCAGGGTAAGCGCATCTAATTTGGTCTTTTAAAATACAGATTATTTGGTCCAAAGATGAGAGAGCAATATTTTTACA
>NZ_JAUBPR010000083.1:15466-29873 GCF_036700845.1 Microcoleus sp. S13_C5 | reverse complement strand
AAAATTGGGACGTATTCTCCGCTTATAAAGCCAGTTTAGGCTTTGTTTGGGCTTAAAATTTGTTTAAGTCCCGTTAGTTCCTACCAGCGATATTGCAGCGATTTCCCAAAGTAGCGGCCCGGCTTTGCAAGGTAGTGTTACATTTAGTTCTTCTGGGGTGAATCCTGCTCAAGGTTTAGTGCAACTGCCGCAAAATGTGGTCGATCCGACTGCGTTAATTGCTGCAAATCCCTGCATCAGAGGGGCCGAGAGCGAGTTTAGCGCTACAGGGAAAGGAGGAGTACCACTCAGTCCTAATGATGTTCTCAGCAGCAATTCTAGCCAGTTTGATTGGGTGGAACCAGCGGTAGGTGGAAGTCAGCACATAGAGGGTCAAAGAGTATCCATAGAAGTTCGGCCAACAGAAATTATTCCCGCTCAAGGTTGGGTAATAGACGATCGAGGACAAGTGACGCTGGTAGCGTATAATTCTGGTGGTGGTGCATCTCTTCGCAGTCCGAAATCGACGGGTGTTTGCGTACCTCAATAGGTAATCTTCAGGTTTTAGCTAACCCCTCGCTATTTTCCTCATACTAAATTAACAGGAATTAAAAGATGCCCCGCCAATCTTGCGCCCTATTTTTTGCATTTTTACTGCTGTGTCCTTTCCCTGCGATCGCCCAAATCATCCCCGATAATACCCTGGGTGCAGAAAGTTCGCGCACTGTTCCCGACACTATCAACAACTTACCCTCAGATAGAATCACTGGCGGTGCAACTCGTGGCGTTAACCTCTTTCACAGCTTGCGCGAATTTAACATCCGTGAAGGGCGGGGAGCCTATTTTGAAAATCCCAGCGGAATTGCCAACATCTTTACCCGCGTTACGGGCGGCAACCCTTCTAATATTTTAGGAACTCTGGGAGTTTTGGGAAACGGTAACTTGTTTTTAATTAATCCCAAAGGAATTGTCTTCGGTTCCAATGCGAGGCTAGATTTGCGCGGTTCATTTTTAGCCAGTTCAGCCGATAGCGTAGTTTTCAATAATGGCTATCAATTCAGCAGCAGCAATCCGCAATCAGTACCGCTGTTAAATGTCAATATACCTATCGGTTTAAACTTTCGAGAAAATCCGGGAAAAATCATTAACTCTTCAGCAGCACCAGCCTTAAACTTACCACAATTACCCGCTGGAACCCCGCAGATTTTCAATAACATGGGCTTAGGAGTTGAGCCAGGAAAAACTCTCGCCCTAGTGGGGGGAGATATTGGATTAAATCAGGGAACACTGACTGCCTCAACCGGACAAGTTTTGCTCGGTAGCGTCGCTAGTCCGGAGATGGTTGGATTGGGTGCAACGCCATTGGGATTAAGTTTAAACTATGACAAGATTTCCAACTTTGGTAATATTGAAATAACTAACGGCTCACTAATCAACACCAGTGGAATCGGTGGCGGGAAAGTCGATATTCGAGGTGGAAATGTCAACCTCAACGGTGGGCGAATTTATGCACTGACTTTGGGAAATATCGATGGTAGGGGCATAGATATTAACGCTCAACAGTTTCGGGCCCAAGGTGGAGCGCAAATCTCCACGCTGACAGCAGGAAGTGGTGCCGGAGGCGCTGTCAATATCCGGGCTACCGACTCCGTAGAAATGAACGGGATTGGATTGGCTCTCTTTACCGTTTTTGCCGGTAAGTATTTGCTATCTGGATCGATCGCCCCTTTTGACCCCCAACTTGTCCTAATCACTGGCACTGCTGGCATGGGAAATGCCGGAAGCATTACCATCGATACCGGAAAACTGTTGATGAACAATGGAAGTGCATTGACTAGCGGCACCTTCAGTACGGGTAACGCCGGAAATATAACCATCCGTGCTAGGGTTTTCGATCAAGTCAGTTCTGCGGTCAACAGCGGCACATTTACCGGGAGTGCGGGTGAGGGAGCAGATTTTTCCTTTGAGGGAGAGCGTTTAACCGTAAGTGATGGTTCTGCTTTACTCACCATAACTCGCGATCGAGGATCATCGGGGGATATTAACATTAAAGCGAATGAAGCAGTAGAAGTGCTGCGGACTCCTCCTAGAAGTCCCGTAGCAACCTTAATGGCCTCAACTGCAGGCGGTGTGAATGGGCAAGCTGGGGACATTAATATCGATACGAAGCGGTTGAGGATCTCTGACGGAGCCGGAATTAGTTTATCTAGCGGCTCAGTTGTGGGCAACCAACCCTTTAATACAACTGGGGGGCAAGGAGGTAATTTGACAGTTAGGGCCACTGAGTCAGTAACAGTCGAGGGTATTTCTGGAGTTTTGGCGAACGGCAGTCGGGGCCCCAGTTTTATCTCCGCTGATGCTAACGCTGCTAACCGGGGAGGGAGTATGAATATTTCTACACCCGTATTGACTCTCCGAGGTGGGGGAGTTATGACTACTGCATCTTTAGGCAAAGGAGAAGCGGGAAGCATCACAATAAATGCGGGGCGTGTAGAAATTATTGGTAATGGGGGTCAAGGTGAATTTAACAGTCAAATTCAGACTTCCGTTGGGATTGCCTCTCGCGTTAGAAATCCCAATGCTACGGCTAACGGAGGTTCGTTGAATCTGAATGTCGGCCAATTGATTCTTCGCAATGGGGGAACACTTAATCTGCAAGCATTGGGTTCGGCACGGGCTGGTAACATTAACGTGAAAGCAGATTCAATTTTCCTTGACAACCAAAGCAGCATTGACGGTAGAACTGAATCCGGTGCCGGAGCAAATATTAACCTTGAAGCACGGGATGTCCAGTTGCGCCGAGGCAGCAGAATTACAACTGATGCCAGTATTTCTGAGGGGGGCAATATCAATATTAAAAGCGATATTCTGGTTGCTCTCCCCAACGAAAATAGCGATATTACTGCTAATGCGCGATCGGCTCAAGGTGGTCGGGTTAATATTAATGTTCCCAATGTTTTCGGGTTTACATCAGTGACTCGTGAACAGGTTCGAGCGAGTTTGGGATTAACAGATGCTCAATTTGCAGCCTTGCAAGTAAGTCCGACTTCTTTAGTTCCTACCAGCGATATTGCAGCGATTTCCCAAAGTAGCGGCCCGGCTTTGCAAGGTAGTGTTACATTTAGTTCTTCTGGGGTGAATCCTGCTCAAGGTTTAGTGGAACTGCCGCAAAATGTGGTCGATCCGGCTGCTTTAATTGCGGCAAATCCCTGCACGCAAGAGGCCGAGAGTGCATTTACCGTCACTGGGAAAGGAGGAGTGCCAGCGAGTCCTAATGATGCCCTCAGCACCGCTCCAGCGCCCTTTTCTTGGGTGGAGCCAGCCTTAGGTGGAAGTCAGCAAATAGAAGGTGAAAGAGCCTCCATAGAAATTCGGCAAAAAGAAATTATTCCCGCTCAAGGTTGGTTAATAGACGATCGAGGACAAGTGACGCTGGTAGCCTATAATTCTGGTGGTGGTGCATCTCTTCGCAGTCCGAAACCGACGGGTGTTTGCGTACCTCAATAGGTAATCTTCAGGTTTTAGCTAACCCGTCGCTATTTTCCTAATACTAAATTAACAAGACTTAAAAGATGCCCCGCCAATCTTCCGCCCTATTTTTTGCATTTTTACTGCTGTGTCCTTTCCCGGCGATCGCCCAAATCATTCCCGATAATTCCCTGGGTGCAGAAAGTTCGCGCACTGTTCCCGACAGGATTAATAACTTACCTTCAGATAGAATCACTGGCGGTGCAACTCGCGGAGCAAATTTATTTCACAGTTTACAACAATTTAACGTGGGTGAAGGCAGAGGAGCATATTTTGCCAATCCTAACGGAATTGCGAATATTTTTACCCGCGTTACGGGTGGTAATCCTTCTAATATTTTAGGTGTGTTGGGAGTCCAAGGAAATGCCAACTTATTTTTACTTAATCCCAAAGGAATTGTCTTCGGTCCTAATGCCAGATTAGATTTGCGCGGTTCATTTTTAGCAAGTTCAGCCGATAGCGTAGTTTTCGAGAATGGCTATCAATTCAGCAGCAGCAATCCCCAATCAATCCCGCTGTTAAATGTCAATATACCTATCGGTTTAAACTTTCGAGAAAATCCGGGAAAAATCATTAACTCTTCAGCAGCACCAGCCTTGAATTTACCAGAGTTACCTCCAGGGTTCCCGCCGATTTTTAATAACATTGGCTTAGCAGTTGAGCCCGGACAAACTCTCGCCCTAGTGGGAGGAGATATTGAATTAAATCAGGGAATACTAACTGCATCCACCGGACAAATTTTGCTGGGTAGCGTCGCTAGTCCGGGGATGGTTGGATTGGGGGCAACGCCATTGGGATTAAGTTTAAACTATGACAAGATTTCCAACTTTGGTAATATCGAAATAACCAACGGCTCAGCGCTCAACACCAGTGGACTCGGTGGCGGTAAAGTCGAGATTCGAGGTGGAAATGTCAACCTCAATAATGGGCAGATTTATGCACTGACTTTGGGAAATATCGATGGTAGGGGTATCGACATTAACGCTCAAAATTTTCGGGCAGAAGGTGGAGCGCAAATCTCCACGCTGGCATTAGAAAATGGTGTAGCGGGCGCTGTCAATATCCGCGCTACCGACTCAGTAGAACTGAGGGGAATTGGAGTTGAGAGCTTTCAAAACTTTCTTAGTAAGTTTACAACATCTGGCTCGATAAATCCTTTTGACCCGCAAATTATTTTGGTAACTAGCACCAACGGCACAGGAAACGCCGGAAACATCACGATCGATACAGGACGACTGCTGATAGACAATGGAAGCGTATTGGGTAGCGCCACGTTAGGTGCTGGCAACGCCGGAAATATGACCTTCCGTGCCAGGGTTTTCGATATGGCCGGTTCTGGGATCAACAGCGGCACAATTGCGGGGAGTACGGGTAGGGGAGGAAGTTTCACCTTTGAGGGAGAACGTTTAAGAGTGCGCGATGGCGCTGGTATCGTCAGCATTACTCGCAGTGAAGAAGCAGCGGGGAATATCAATATTCAAGCTTCCGAATCAGTAGAAATTTTGCGAACTCCCGACGGAAATCCTACCCCAACCTTGATCGGCGCAACCGCAATCAGCACTAATGGGAGAGCCGGGGACATTAATATCGACACGAAGCGGTTGATTATCTCTGAAGGAGGCGGAATTAGTTTATCTAGCGGATCAGTTGTTGGCAACCAACCGTTGAATACAACTGCGGGACAAGGAGGTAATTTAACAATTAGAAGCTCTGAGTCAGTAACAGTCGAGGGTATTTCTGGAGTTTTGGCAAATGGGAGTCGGACTGCTAGTTTCATCTCCGCTGATGCCTACTCTGCCAGTCCCGGAGGGAGCATGAACATTTCTACACCTGTAATGACTCTACGGGATGGGGGAATTATTTCTACGGCATCTTTAGGCAGAGGAGATGCGGGAAGCATCACGCTTGATGCGGGCCGCGTAAACGTTATAGGTAACGGGGGGTCAGGTGAATTTAACAGTCAAATTCAGATTTCTGTTGGGATTGCATCTGGTGTAATCAATCCCAATGCTACGGCGAATGCAGGTTCGTTAAATCTGAATGTCGGGCAATTGATTCTTCGCAATGGGGGAACACTCAATCTGCAAGCCTTGGGATCGGGACGGGCTGGTAACATTAACGTCAAAGCAGATTCCATTTCCCTTGACAACCAAAGCACCATTGACGGTAGAACTGAATCCGGTGCCGGAGCAAATATTAACCTCGAAGCACGGGATGTCCAGTTACGCCGAGCCAGCAGAATTACAACTGATGCAGGTAGTTCTGGCGGCGGTAATATCAACATTAAAAGCGATATTCTGGTTACTCTCCCCAACGAAAATAGCGATATTACTGCTAATGCGCGATCGGCTCAAGGGGGTCGCGTTAATATTAATGTCCCCAATGTTTTCGGGTTTACATCAGTTACTCGCGAACAGGTTCGAGCGAGTTTGGGATTAACAGATGCTCAATTTGCAGCGTTGCAAGTAAGTCCGACTTCTTTAGTTCCTACCAGCGATATTGCAGCGATTTCCCAAAGTAGCGGCCCGGCTTTGCAAGGTAGTGTTACATTTAGTTCTTCTGGGGTGAATCCTGCTCAAGGTTTAGTGGAACTGCCGCAAAATGTGGTCGATCCGACTGCGTTAATTGCTGCAAATCCCTGCATCAGAGGGGCCGAGAGCGAGTTTAGCGCTACAGGGAAAGGAGGAGTACCACCGAGTCCTAATGATGTTCTCAGCAGCGCTGCATCGCCGTTTCCTTGGGTGGAAGAGGCAGGAAGTTCGGCAACGACCAGTGTAGAGGATTTAACCGATGTAACCGATCGAGCGAAGAAGGAAGAAGGGGAAATCCCCGATCGGGAAGTTGTTCCGGCGCAAGGTTGGGTAGTGAATCCCAAAGGAGAAGTTACGCTTGTTGGATATAATCCGGGTAATGCTGCTGACTCTCGCAATCCTCGGCAGAATTCTGGTTGTGCGCCGCGTTGAAATTAGGGTTTTTTTGACCGCAGATGTAGGCGGGTTAACGCGGATTAACGTAGATAAAGAATAAGATGTATTTGGGTTAATTAGTATGTGTGTCTGCGGTTGTAATTTTATTTTCTAAATATGAACTTTACCCGATCGCTCCGGCAAGTAATTCCGTTATTTGTGATTTCCTGTCTGCTAGCAGTTGCGATTCCTCCCGGAGTTGCTCAAATTAATCCACCACAAGCGGTGCAGCTTGTCCGACAAGCTCGAACTCTGTACCAAGAGGAACGTTTTTCGGAAGCTGTACCGCTGTTGCAGCAAGCAGCGGCGCAGTTTGAGGCAAAAGGCGAAAATCTCGATCGCGCCACAGCTTTGAGCAATTTAGCAGCAACCTACGGCCAGTTGGGGCTTTGGGAAGAAGCAGAAAAAGCTGTAAATTCGAGTTTATCGGTTGTGCGAACACAGGCAAAAACTCCCGAACAGCAGCGGATTTTGGCTGAAACTCTCAACATTCAAGGACAGTTGCAACTTGAACGGGGGCAGACTCAAGATGCGATCGATATTTGGACACAATCTGCTAAAATTTTCGAGCAAATTGATAGAAAACCCCAACTTTTTCAAGTTCAAATTAATCAAAGTAGGGCTTGGGAAATTCTCGGACTTTACCCTAGAGCTTGCAAAATTCTGTTAGCTTCTTTCAAGCTGGAAAACCAAACTTGCGAAATTTCGACGGCGGGTTTGGAAACTTTGAAAAATCAGCCAGTTTCTCTCGAACAAGTCCGGGCAATTCATGCTTTAGGGCGGGTGCTGCGGGTTTTGGGACAACTGGAACGATCGCAGGATTTACTGTCCGTGGGACTCGAAGCAGCCCAAAAATTAGGTTCCCGGCCAGAGGAGGCTGCAATTTATCTCAATCTGGGCAATACGGTACGGGCTAAAAGCAATAAACCGGGTTTAACACCCGAACAGCGGGCTGATTGGGAACGTTTGGCCCTAGATTATTATGCTCGATCGGCCCAGGCGATCCCGGATCGATCGCTCCTACAAATTCAAGCAAAGTTAAACCAATTGAGTTTATTGATCGATCGCCAAGATTGGTCTGAAGCAGAGGGTTTGTGGCGTTCTATCGAACCTCGAACCGCTCAATTTGCGTCGAATCGCGCCGGACTTTACGCTCAAATTAATTTAGCTCAAAGCTTGATGAAATTAGCTCAGTCGCCTGCGAAAACTTTGAGTTTCAGCGAGATTGACACAATGCTCGATCGCTCTGTCGAACGAGCAAACAGTTTGGGCGACAAACGCATACAAGCTTATATTCTGGCAGCTAAAGGCAAACTATCGGAAATCCAACAGCAGTATCAGAAAGCGGAAAATCTCACAATTGAGGCTTTGAGTTTAGCACCGGCGTTTCAATCTCCCGATATTGCTTATCAATTGTTTTGGCAACTTGGACGGATTCGGAAAGCTCAGGGAAATACAGAAGGGGCGATCGCTCAATATACTCAAGCTGTGAATGTACTGTCTTTTCTGCGGGGCGATTTGGTGACAGTCAATCCCGAAGTGCAATTTTCGTTTCGGGAAAGTGCCGAACCGGTTTATCGGGAATTAGTCGGGCTGCTTTTGCAAGAGGAATCTCCCACTCAAGCTAAGTTGAAACTAGCGCGCCAAACGGTGGAATCTTTGCAGTTGGCGGAATTGGACAACTTTTTTCGGGATGCTTGCGCTGATGCTAAACCAAAGTCGATCGAGGAAATCGATCCGACAGCGGCGGTGATTTATCCGATTATTTTGAGCGATCGTTTGGAGGTAATTTTGTCAATTCCCGGCAAACCCCTGCGCCGCTACGCTACTAAGAAGTCTCAAGCCGAGTTGGAAACTGCCTTCAGGCAAGCCAAAAATACCATCAGGCCTGCTGCTTTCCCCCGCGACAGGAGGCAACCCGTCGAACAGGTTTATGACTGGTTAATCCGCCCCGCAGAGGGGAATTTGACCGCCGCCGGGATTAAAACTCTGGTATTTGTGCTCGACGGTTACTTGCGCAATTTGCCGATGGCTGTGCTGCACGACGGTGAAAAGTTTTTGGTAGAAAAATACAATATTGCTTTGGCGCCGGGATTGCAATTGCTGGCACCGAAACCGCTGAACAAAGTCAAGTTAAAAGTGCTCACCGCTGCCCTCTCCGAAGCGCGTCAAGGTTTCTCGGCTTTGCCGGGGGTGAAGGAGGAAATTCAGCAAATTGCAGCCGAGATGCCGGCGAGTTCGCTGCTGAATGAAGATTTTGTCAGCGGGCGGTTGCACGATCGAATTAAAGCTTTGTCTTACCCGATCGTCCACTTGGCAACTCACGGTCAATTTAGCTCGAATGCGACGGATACTTTTATTGTGACTTGGGATCAGAAAGTGAATGTTAAGGAGTTCGATCGACTGCTGCGAGCCCGCACTGGCGAGAAACAACAGCCGATCGAACTTTTGGTTTTGAGTGCTTGCGAAACTGCTTCGGGCGATAACCGCGCGGCTTTGGGTTTGGCCGGGGCCGCAATTCGATCGGGTGCCCGCAGCACCGCCGCCACCCTTTGGCAAGTCAACGACGAATCTACAGCTATCTTTATGACTGAGTTTTACAAGCAACTGGCTTCTTCTAAAACCAGCAAAGCTGAAGCCCTCCGCAACGCTCAATTAACTCTCCTGAAAAACCAACAGTATCAGAATCCGTATTTCTGGGCACCTTTCGTGCTTGTCGGCAATTGGCAGTAATTTAAGATCGGAAATGGGGAATTGGGAATTGGGCATCGGGCATCGGGCTTGCAGTCAACAGACAACAGTCAACTGACAACTGACTTAAATGCTTGATTTTTTGTTAAAAATTGTAAACTGTTAGGGAGTGCTTTCCGCATCTAATATTTTTTCGAGGAGTCCCATGAAGCAACTTTTGATTGCTGAGCGCTTTTGCCTAATTGCCCACGTTTTGTCAATGGCTTTTGGATTGGCAGGGTTGCTGCTGATTTTACCCCGTCCCGAATTGGTGATGAGTTTGCCACCAGCAGGGCAAACGCTATTCCAGTGGGGGATGGCTGGGGGTGGAGTAGTTTATATCATCTTTGGCGCAGCAGCAGTTGCTCTGTATGCCTTTCGGACGTTGGGTTGGGGTGCAACTCTGGCCTTTTTAGTGCCTTCTGTGTTTTTGTCCTTGAGTAGCGAGTTGTTGGGAACGAGTACGGGTTTTCCCTTCGGCCACTACCATTATTTGAGCGGTTTGGGCTACAAAATTGCAGGGCTGGTTCCGTTTACAATTCCCCTCTCGTGGTTTTATCTGGGACTGGTTTCCTATGTAATTGCTCGCGCTGGAGTAGCGGTTGGTAAAGGTGAACTCAACTGGGTGCGCCAAATAGGGGCGATCGCCCTGGGTGCTTTGCTGCTAACAGCTTGGGATTTTGTACTTGATCCGGCGATGAGTCAAACTTCTGTGCCTTTTTGGGAGTTTGAGGAACTTGGGGCTTTCTTTGGGATGCCTTACCGCAATTTGGCTGGCTGGATGGGTACGGGGGCGCTATTTATGTCTGTAGCAGCTTTCTTGTGGAGAAAAACACCGATTAAATTAGAGCGATCGGAATTGGGTTTGCCCTTAATTGTTTATTTGGTAAACTTTGCTTTCGGAGCAATTATCACTGTAACTTCGTTGGATTCTCGGTTCTGGTTCCCGACATCGCTAGCGGTGCTTCTGGGCGTAGTTCCGGCGATCGCGTTAAGCTGGATCGCTAAGCCCGCAGTAGGTGAGGTAACCGAAACAATGCCGTCTTTGGATACATCTGTTATCACGGCTAAAATTCCACCTGAGCCCGTGGGCGTTTTGCGTAAGTGAGTTGCTAGCGAGCAACCCCGGCTGATTTAGCAAAAATTTACACTAAATTTTGAGCTAGTTTAAAAACCCGGTTTCTTGTAGAAACCGGGTTTTTCAGTGGCGATTTTTTCATTCCCAATTCCTGTAATATGTTTGAGGTCAAAATTTTATTAAATTTTTTAAATTGACATCAGTTACCAAAAAAATGAACTGTAAATAAGCTTTCAACCCATATCCCGTCAGTCATTCCCAATTCTTCAATTATTCAATTCTTCAATAGTATGGTTTTCCCGATCGCCCCTCACCTGTTCCCCCAACTGCTGACAACTATCATCCCTGTCGCACTCTTGCTACTGCAATTGCCCGCGGCAGCCCTTCTGATGTCGCGTTTGATTAAAGGCCCATCGCGCATCCCGCCCCTGGAACCGGATTCGCCGACGCTGGATTTGTTAGGTGCTTGTACTGCGGTAGTACCGACTTTGAACGAAGCCGATCGCATTTCGCCTTGTTTGGAAGGATTAAGCCGCCAAAGTTACGAACTCCGAGAAGCGATTGTGGTTGACAGCTATTCGGTAGACGGAACCGGAGATTTAGTCAAAGCAGCAGCACAAAAAGACCCCCGGTTTCGCTTGATTAACGACGATCCGCTGCCGGCGGGTTGGGTAGGGCGTCCGTGGGCGCTGAATGCGGGTTTTTTGGCAAGTTCCGAGAAGTGCGAGTGGATTTTGGGGATAGATGCGGATACTGTGCCGCATCCGGGTTTGATTGCGAGTTTACTCAAAACGGCGAAAGCTGGAAATTATGATTTGATTTCGCTGTCGCCACAGTTTATCCTCAAGTATCCGGGGGAGTTGTGGCTGCAACCTGCTTTGTTAATGACTTTGGTTTATCGGTTCGGGCCGACGGGGACTGGCGGGGATGTGCCGGAACGGGTGATGGCGAACGGTCAGTGTTTCTTGTGTAAGCGCGAGGTTTTGGTGGCATTGGGGGGCTATGAGGTCGCGAGGGGTTCGTTTTGCGATGATGTGACTTTGGCTCGCTATGCGGCTGCTAAGGGCTTTAAGGTGGGCTTTTTGGATGGGGCTAAAGTGTTGAAGGTGCGGATGTATGAGGGGGCGATCGAGACTTGGAATGAATGGGGTCGATCGCTCGATTTGAAAGATGCTGCTTCTGGCGGTCAAATTTGGGGCGATTTGTGGCTGTTGCTAGCGGTTCAAGGTTTGCCGGTGCCGATTGTGTTGTGCTATTTGCTGTTTGGTTCGCTGCCGCCGGTTGGTGTATTTCCGCACTTTTGGCTGTTGGGATTGAATGTATTTGTGGTTGCAGTGCGATCGGCTTTGTGTTTCGCGATCGCACCTTCCTACGATACAACTGGGGCATCGGGTAAATGGCTGTTTTGGCTGTCACCTTTAGCCGATCCGCTGGCGTTTTTGCGTATTCTCATTTCTGCTTTAAATCAGCCTACTCAGTGGCGCGGCAGAAAGTATGAATAATCGTTAAATTTTGGCTATACCTTTTAAAATTGGTAGAAGTGCGATCGCCCTTTTGTATCGAACGGGCGATCGTACTTTTCTTCCTTTCCTAAATCAGCAGGAAATTAGCGGATGTAATCGCATTGGCACTCACTCCAATCATCACACCTAACTCTTCCCCTGTCAAGAGGTTCTTAATAAGAGTTCCCTGAGTATTTTGAGTTATTGCTAACTGACCAAAACTCAAGCCTCCGCTTAATCCAATCAAATCTTGACCCCTGGTAAAATCAGCGATTATGTCAAATCCTTGACCAGCTTTTAAGACAAAGATATCGTTACCGCTACCGCCAATCAAACTATCATTGCCCAAGTCTCCGTAAAGGATATCATCACCTTGACAACCAGTGAGAGTATCGTTATCTTCCCCTCCGTACAGGGTATCATTTCCTTCACATCCTTCCAGGATATCTGCTCCTTCATTACCGCTAATTAAGTCATTACCTTCACCGCCGCAGATGGTATCCGAACCTAACTGTCCAAACAGGGAGTCATCACCTTGACTACCAAGCATTATGTCGTTACCTTTGCCTCCATATAAAACGTCATTATCCTTACCACCATCGATGAAATCATCATCTTTATCACCAAGAATGATGTCATTACCTTCGCGGCCATGTAACAAGTCATTGCCTTTGCCTCCGAAGATTAAATCGTTGCCCAATTCGCCAAGAACGATGTCGTTTCCTTCATCTCCATAGAGGATGTCGTCACCTTTGCCTCCGGCGATGAAGTCATTGCCTTGGTTGCCATTAAAGATATCGTTGCTGGCACCACCATATAAGTTGTCATTCCCAGATTTGGCATCGAATATATTGCCGTTGTTAGTGCCGAGAAATTCTTCGTTTTGGGCAGTGCCTATTTGAATTCCCGATACAGCAAGTATTGTGTTTTCAACTGCATTGGGTTGGTTTAAGTTGGGATAGGCAATGTCATCGCAGATGCAGTCGTCGTTGGGGATGTCGTTGGTTGTTGGGGTTCCCGATGGCGTCGGTGTTCCCGATGGAGTCGGTGTTCCCGATGGAGTTGGGGTTCCAAATGGAGTTGGTGTTCCCGATGGAGTTGGGGTTCCAAATGGAGTTGGTGTTCCCGATGGAGTTGGGGTTCCAAATGGAGTTGGTGTTCCCGATGGAGTTGGGGTTCCAAATGGAGTTGGTGTTCCCGATGGAGTTGGGGTTCCAAATGGAGTTGGTGTTCCCGATGGAGTTGGGGTTCCAAATGGAGTTGGTGTTCCCGATGGAGTTGGGGTTCCAAATGGAGTTGGGGTTCCCGATGGAGTTGGGGTTCCAAATGGAGTTGGGGTTCCCGATGGAGTTGGGGTTCCAAATGGAGTTGGTGTTCCCGATGGAGTTGGGGTTCCCGATGGAGTTGGGGTTCCCGATGGAGTCGGTGTTCCCAATGGAGTTGGGGTTCCCGATGGAGTCGGTGTTCCCGATGGCGTTGGGGTTCCCAATGGAGTTGGGGTTCCCAATGGAGTTGGGGTTCCCGATGGAGTTGGTGTTCCCGATGGCGTTGGGGTTCCCAATGGAGTGGGTGTTCCCGATGGAGTTGGGGTTCCCGGAGTTGGGGTTGTTACCGGAGTTGGGGTTGTTACAGGAGTTGGTGTGGTTACCGGAGTTGGGGTTGTTACCGGAGTTGGGGTTGTTACCGGAGTTGGTGTGGTGACAGGTGCGGGAATATTCACACTAAAATTACCTAAACTGCTAGCAGCAGATAAGTTGCCAACAGTATCCCTCACCTGCGATGCTTGCAAATTAACTGTGTAAGTCCCGTTGTCAGCGTTATCCCAAGTTCCACCTGGTGGAATAAACGAATATATTGCTGTGCGGGGCGTGCCATTGCTATTAGTGTTAATACTAACAAAGCTAGCAGGAATAGCACCACCTGACCAATTTACAACAATATCAGAATTATCTAAACTGCTAACATCAACTCCACTACTATCAATGAAAGTCACTGTCAATGTCTCAGTTGTACCACCCGCTGTAGTAATGTTAGAAATTGCTGCCAAGTTAGCAGTAGGTGGGATGACATCAATAATCGGTATTGCGATATTAGCAGTGCGAACCAGTTGAGATGCTGCGGTGTTATTGTTACCCGCAGCATCTGTGGCTTTAGCTATGGGAATATCAACTGTGACATTACCGCTAACAGTAGGTGTGACATCAAAAGTGTAAGTTTTGGCATCAACTGTGACGAAGTTTCCGATAGCAGCATTGGCTACGGTGATATCAGTAGTATCAAAGCCGATAACATTTTCACTAAAGGTAGCAGTGACGGTAAATAAGCCAGTTACTGTTGCTGTTGAAGTTGACGTTAAAGCTACTGTTGGTGCGGTGATATCAGCAGTGCGAGTTAATTGAGTGGCTGCGGTGTTGTTGTTACCAGCAGTATCAGTTGCTGTAGCCGCCGGGGTATCAACGGTGACATTGCCAGTAGCTGTTGGTGTAACTGTGAAAGTATAAGTTGTGCCGCTACCTGTGAAATTGCTAATCGTACTGTTAGTCAGAGTCACGTCGCTGGCGATAAATCCTGTGACGCTTTCGCTGAATGTTGCTGTGACATCAAAGGGTGCGTTTGTGGTGGTT
>NZ_JAUBPR010000083.1:0-15366 GCF_036700845.1 Microcoleus sp. S13_C5 | reverse complement strand
TTGCTAATCGTACTGTTAGTCAGATTCACGTCGCTGGCGATAAATCCTGTGACGCTTTCGCTGAATGTTGCTGTGACTGAAAATGGTAGGTTTGTGGTGGTTGGTGAGGTTGATGTGAGGGCTACTGTTGGTACAATTGTGTCTACAATTATGGCTTTGCTATCAGCTAAAGATTGTCCTGTAGGGATAGTTAATGTTGCATTATTGCTGGCAGCATCTCTTAAGGTTGCACCGATTGCTAAAGTGATCCCAGTTGAGTTAAGGTCAGTGCTATTTTGTCCTGCTGCTGGCGTGTATGTGCCGACAGCAGATGTGCCTGTGAAAGGTGCAATATTTACAGTGCCACCTGTGTCTAGGTTGACTGTTGCATTACCGCCGGCTAAAGTAACTGGTTCGCTGAAGTTTACGGTGACGTTGATGTTGCCGGTTGTGCCGTAAGTGCCGTCAGCATTAGTGGATGTGACGCTGGTAATGGTAGGCGCAACGGTCTCGATTACTATGGCTTTGCTGCCGCCGATCGAGTTGGCTGTGGCTAAAGTGGGGAGGGTTAAGAAAGCGTCAAAAGCTGTAGCGATTGTTTCTTTAATTGTGCCGCCGTTGAGAGTCAGAGCATTAGTAGCGAGATATTCTAAGTCAAGAGTAGAGTCTCCGGCTTGCACCGCATAGTTGAAGGTGAGGACTGTGGTACCGCTACCGCTAGCGTAGGTGGCCAATCTGTCAGTTGTGCCTGTTTCTAGTTGCAGTTGGGGGGTGCCACTGACGGTGACAGCAGCATCGAAGGTGACGGTAATAGCGATGGGGGAACCGACACCGTAGCTGCCGTCAGCAGTGGTGGCGGTGACAGCAGTAACTTTGGGCGTGTTGTTGAGCAGGATGGAGGCGTTGTTGCCCATGAAGTTCGCCGTTGCTAAGTCAGGTTTCCCGTCGCCGTTGATGTTGCCGATGCTGACGAAGACGGGGCGATTGCCAGTTGCGAAAGTGACTTGGGGGGCGAATGTGGGGGTGGCGGCTCCGGTGGTGGTGCGGTTGAGCAGGATGGAGGCGTTGTTGCTGTTGTAGTTTGCCACAGCTAAGTCAGGTTTCCCGTCGCCGTCGATGTCGCCGATGCTGACGGAGTTGGGGCCAGTGTTAGTTGCGAAAGTGACTTGGGTGGCGAAGGTGGGGGTGGTGGCTCCGGTGGTGGTGCGGTTGAGCAGGATGGAGACGTTGTTGCTGTTGAAGTTCGCCGTTGCTAAGTCAGGTTTCCCGTCGCCGTTGATGTCGCCGATGCTGACGGAGACGGGGCGAGTGCCAGTTGCGAAAGTGACTTGGGGGGCGAATGTGGGGGTGGTGGCTCCGGTGGTGGTGGTGTTGAGCAGGATGGAGACGGTGTTGCTGCTTACGTTTGCCAAAGCTAAGTCTGGTTTCCCGTCGCCGTTGAAGTCGCCGGTACTCACGGAGACGGGGTTAGTGCCAGTTGCGAAAGTGACTTGGGGGGCGAAGGTGGGGGTGGTGGCTCCGGTGGTGGTGGTGTTGAGCAGGATGGAGACGTTGTTGGTCAAGTCGTTCGCCACAGCTAAATCTGGTTTCCCGTCGCCGTTGATGTCGCCGATGCTGACGGATCTGGGGCCATTGCCAGTGGCCAAGGGAACTTGAGGGGCGAAGCCTAGGACCCCACTGTAGGTTTTGAGGGTGGTTTCTGTGAGGGCAAGTTGGGGCTTTTGCGTTGATGGGGGGATGAGTTGGGGGATGTCCCAGTTACCGCCTCGTTCGCTGTTCCCTGTAGGTTGGGGGTTGGCGGCGATGTTTGCGCCTGTGAGTTGGTGCACTTGAGTGAGGAATTGGTGACCTCTGTCTCCGGCTGCTACGTTACATCCATATAATATGATGTCGGCGTTGGCCGTGAGGCTGTTGCGCCACTGTTGCAACTGTTGGGTGTGGTTGTGGATGTTGCTGCTGTTGAGTTCTGTGGTGCCTAAGTAAAGGCTGCCGGGGCTGCCGTGTGTGATGATGTGTAGGGCTTCGATGCCTGTATGCTGAGCTAGGATTGTGGTGATTTGCTCTACCGCATCAGGCTGGCTTTCGAGGATGTAGGTGGCAGTGCCCGGCTTGATGCCGTTGGCTAGGTGGTGGCGATCGGGTACTGTGGGGTCAAGGATAACTATTTCTGTTTTTTGGTTGGTAATTTGGCTTGCGTAAGGGTTAATTTGAGTTAGAGTTTTCATGAATTTCTGCTTCCAGTAGATGCCCTGTTTTTGAGCGCTAAAGGCTCTGTCGCCGGACTTAAGTGCGATGGTGGTATTTCTACTTGGTGATTGCAGATTACACGCTTTATGTTTTTTTGTTAACTCTTATATTAGAGCCTGCATTCCATTCGATTGTCACTGATCCAGATCGTTCACGTACAAATCTTTATATTTCTATTAATTATGTATGGGGATTTTACATTAACTATACAAAGCATCAAATCGCTCGGCGGTTGAAACGGGAGCATCTCAAGGTATGATAAACTTAACCCCCCCAGCCGCCTTCCCTAGAAGGGAATGGGGTAGATATGAGTCCCTACCAGGCTCTAATTTATTTGATGCGATCGCGGTACATTTTGGATATATAAAAATATGCCTCTAGATTCTATGAATAACGAGCAAGCAATTTTGAATACAGCCCACGAACACGAGATTTTTGGCGATCGCGATTTGCCCTCTTGGTTAACCTCTCAACAAATCAGCCTCGCTTGCACTACTTATCAAACCAGCAGGTTAATGTTAATCGGTGCTGCGCCCGAAACCAACAGAATCTCGGCTTTTTGGCGAATATTCGATCGCGCAATGGGGCTTTACTGCACCCCGGAACGCCTTTATTTAAGTTCAAAATATCAACTTTGGCAGTTAGATAATGTGTTAGCGGAGGGTGGACAACATCAAGGGTACGATCGCCTTTACATACCGCGCATCGCGTACACCACTGGAGATATCGACATTCACGATATCGCTGTCGATAAAAATAATCAAATCATTTTTATTAGCACTTTGTTTAATTGTATCGCTACTTTGAGTGATCGCCACAGTTGCAAACCTCTCTGGAAACCTCCATTTATCTCACAATACATCAACGAAGACCGCTGTCATCTCAACGGTTTGGCGATGGTAGCTGGGGAAGCGAAATATGTCACAGCGTCGAGTCAGTCGGATGTGGTGGATGGCTGGCGCGATCGCAGACAAAACGGCGGTATAGTTATTGATATTGAATCTAATGAGATTATCGTCACAGGATTGTCAATGCCACACTCACCGCGCTGGTATCAAGACAAGTTGTGGTTGCTGAACTCGGGGAGAGGGGAATTAGGATATGTGGATTTAGACACAGGAAAATTTGAGGCAATTACGTTTTGTCCGGGCTATGCCCGAGGACTAGCTTTTTGGCAAAATTGGGCAATTGTTGGACTCTCGAAACCTCGGGGAGGTGACAACACTTTTAGCGGTTTAGAATTGGATGAGTTGTTAGCAGCCAAGGATGCTGAGCCTCGCTGTGGTATGATGGTGATTGATTTGACGAATGGGGCGATCGTTCACTGGTTGCGCTTTGAAGGAATTGTCACAGAACTCTATGATGTGCAAGTGATTCCCCAAGTGCAAAAGCCGATGGCGTTGGGTTTTCAAACGGATGAAATTGCTCAGTTAATTACTTTGGAACTTTAACCGCAGATGGTGGCGGATGTACGCGGATGGACGCAGATAAATGTTTACAGGATTTACCCACGGGGTGTGAGAGTAAATATTTAAGCGGGATTTGGTATTACTCAACAATCGCCCCATCTAAGCTTGTTTTTCTTAAGTCGGTTCTCGCTAAATTGGCACCTCTTAAGTCAGCACCTGTTAAGCAAACATTGCTTAAATCTGCATAACTCAAATCAGCACCTCTGAGATTAGCATCCGATAAATTTGCTCCTGATAAATTCGCCCTCACAAGTTGCGATTTACTCAAATTGCTGCCACTCAAATTTGCGGATTGCATCTGTGCTGCCATCAAGTTGGCTTTGCTTAAATTAGTGCTGCTGAGGTTAGCCAAATTCAATTTAGCATAACTCAAATCAATGTTTTCCAAGCAAAGTTCGCTCAATTGCGCGCATCGCAAGTTAGCATTAATAAAAAACCTGTCTCCAATCGCATAACGGCGCAGCAATTCGTCAACTTCCAGCCGAATTAAAACCGGTTCGCAAGTATTTTGGTAGCACCACGAGGCCTCCAGCAAACTAGCGGCTGCTTCAATTGCTACCTTGTCGGATTTAGGGAGCACCAAACTATTGCACCCATCCCACTCACCGTTGAGCATGAATGCCATCTCAGAAGCTGCAGCACTTGAGTCGCATAGCAAAACGGTTTCTGGTTTGGGTTGCAGCCAGTTCATTAAACCGATCGAGCTCTTGTTTTTCACTGTTGATTCAGGGTTTGTGCGTCTTTCTTAATTATAGGTAAAAATATTGAAAACAGTATGCACAATTTCGCTGCGGCTTCAGAGAATGAATTAATTGTGTTTGGTGCAGCCAGACCAGGATACCGCGATGCAGAAATTGCCCGGTGGATTGAATTTATGCAGGGGAATAATATCAAGCAAGTTTGCTGTTTGCTGGCTCAAACCCAACTCATCCGCTACACTGACTTACTGGGCACATATAGGAAAATATTTGGGTGCGATCGAGTTTGCTGGGCGCCGATTGCAGACTTTGAATTGGTCGATCGCGATATTTTAATCGATCGCATATTGCCGTTCTTGGAATCTGCAAATAACAAAGGCGAACGGTTGGTAGTTCACTGTTCTGGGGGGAGCGGACGTACAGGACAGGTTTTGGCTGCTTGGTTGGTCAGCGAGCGGGGATTGTCTAACAAACAGGCGATCGCAGCAGTAAAAAAACTGGCAGAAATCCCTATGAAGCAGCAATCGTAGCTTGTTTGAAAGGTCGAAACCCCTGGCTAGTCGTTGAAGAACTTAATGCTCTCTTAGATGATTGTCGCCTTGCTGCGAGAAATGATACATAGCACTATAGCAACTATATATATGTGCCAATTGCCTAAGTTCTAAAAGATTTAAAAGACTCGGCTTCCTACGATCGAACTCAGGTATCCAATAAATGGGTGTTTTGGCTGTCACCATTAGCCGATCCGCTGGCGTTTTTGCGAAGATTACCAGAACAAATAACGCACTTACAACAGCGCCAGATCCTTGAAGCAACGGCGCGTTAACTCGATTCTTGCAGATGCGTCATTATTGTTGCGGATGTCAATGTTTGTAGCAAAAAAGTAAACATTTTTATCCTTTTCTAAATAACCTACATACCAGCCAATTTGAGGCTTTGTTTGCTCTCCAAAATTTGCCCAGCCTGTTTTGGCTCTAATTATGTAATCGGGAGTTTGTTCGACAACTATGATGTCTTTAACCACAGATAACGATCGCTCGGAGAAGGGTAAGTCGTTTTTGTAGAGACGGCGGAGAAATTGAATTTGCTCGTTGGGTGTGATTCGCAGTTCTCCTTCTAACCAGAATTTGTCAATATCGTCTTTGTTACCGATTTTTTGGTTGCCATAACCGACTTTAGCTACCCATTTTTGCATTTGCTCGTGCCCGACTCGGCGGGCGAGAACTTGGTAAAACCAAACGGCGGAAAGTTTTAGGGCTTCTCTCATATTCAAGTCTCGATTCCATGCGGGAATTTGCCTTTGAGTTCCATCCCAAGTTAGAACGGCAATCTCATCTGAAATCACCCCTGTTTCTAAGGAAATCAGAGAGTTGAGAATCTTAAATGTAGATGCGGGTAAAAAAGCTGTGGCGTTACGCTGCGGGTTGTGTTGATAAAGCCGATCACTATTCAAATCGTAAATTGCGATCGAGCCTTCAACTCCTAATTCTTGAAAGTGCCGTCCAAAATTAATTGTCTGAGCAACATCTCCTCCGCGAGGCGGAGATTCTTGCACTGGAGGTGGCACGGTTAAGGCTGATTGCGGTGGCTGGAGTAAAACAAAAGTAATGCAGCCTAATACAATTAAAACAACAGCGATCGCACGAGATATTGGGTTCATAAACTTCGATAAGTTAGCAAAATCACAGGCGGCAGTAATGTCACAGGGTCGATCGACTTGTAAGGTGCGCCTGACTTACGCTGTGTAAGAAACAATTAAGCTTGGCTACTGACGCATCCTACTATATATGTGCCGCGTAATTTCTCAACTATAAAACTGCCATAATAGTTAAGGCGACCAAACAGCTTAACTGAATTACTAAGCTGAAGAAACGAAACTTTGGATCGAGGCCAGCGATGTGAATCACTGAATGTACAAGCCGAAATAGGATGTACACCACAATCAGCAAATCTACTGCTGTTCCTGAAACACCCCTAACTGTTAGAAGAAAAACAACTCCCAAATACAAAGGCAGGTTTTCTATCAAGTTGGATTGTACTCGAAATAGTCGCCAAAGCAAGCTGTCGTCGTTTTGTGTACCGAAATCTTTTACCGATCCGCCTGCAGATAGATGCCGAATCCTGACTGTTAGCAGCAGGATAACAACTGCGAGCGTCCACAGGATGAAAATTGCTAAACCCCAGAGAGGGAAAGTCATATTTGTCTGTTCAATTTGCATCATCTTTCTACCTTGCGAAACTGCTGCTAACACTTTAGAAAAGTTATGGGTCAAGACTCTTGTTCTGGCGTTCTCATTTTTAGCTAAAACAGCTTGAGGATGCTTCTATTCTGGCTGTTTTACGAAATGGATAGATGGCCCACCAAGCTCAAAGCAGTATCTAAGCGACAAGCTGAGGCTAACTAGAGTGCGATCGCATCTCGTGAGTGTCATTTCCAACGGTTAGCAACTGAGCCTTTACAGATGGTTTTCGGCAAGACGATCGCACCATTGTATCGAGCAAGTGTTCGATCGCACCCGGTAAACTCTGGCAAAAACCAGTGTGAACCCGCGATGTCTGAACGATCGTGCTGCGGGGTGCTACGAGCCAGTGAAAGCGCTCTCTGTGGGGAAGTTGACCGATCGCGCCAGATTCCTTGCCACCTGCACAAATGATGGGAATGACTGCTAGGTGATTGCGAATCATTTCCAGATCCAACGTTGAGTCGATCGCCATCAAGCGCTGTTCATCAATTTCGATACGGGCTTCGAGGAATTTTTTCGTACCGCAGGAAACGATCGCCCCCACGTTGATAAACTCCTCGCGCTCGACTTTGGGAACGACGCGGATAATGGCATAATCATAAAGAAATCGATCGGGCACTAATCGCCTCCTCCAAAAAAATATGTGGTGATTCTAGCCGATTCAGCAGGTACTCGATATAAGCATTCCGATGTTCGTTGCTATCGCTGAAAGGAGAATCTCCCACCAGCCAAGCATCAGGAATTAGTTTAACAATGTTGCGAATGATTTCTGGGGTTAGCCTTTGAGTCATCTTTGAATTTGCCGCTTCCAGCGTGCTCGCAAAACGCAGCAGAACGTGGTCTTTGATTGGGGGGAAACGATCGCGACTGCGCGAGAGATAATCCTTCCAGGTGTGGTGGAAGTAGAGGGCTGCACCGTGATCGATCAGCCAAAGCCGGCGGTGCCATACCAGCATATTTGCATTGCGCGGCGTGCGATCGATGTTGGTCACAAAAGCATCGAACCAGACGATTTCTGAGGCAAGATCCGCCTCAGACTTCCCCGCTATCGGGTCAAATGTGATGGAACCGGGGAGATAGTCGAGAGCGAGGTTGAGGCCAGCACTTGCTCGGATCAAATCTTGAATTTCCGGGTCAGGCTCAGTCCGAGCCAGTTCGGGATCGAGTTCAACAAAGACGAGTTCGGGGACTGGAAGCCCGGAGGCGCGAGCAATTTCTCCCGCCACTAGCTCGGCGATCAGAGATTTGGCTCCCTGGCCCGCACCGCGAAATTTGAGCACGTACATACCATCATCATCTGCTTCGACGATCGCGGGTAGCGACCCGCCCTCGCGCAAGGGAGTGACATATCTGGTAGCAGTGACTGTTCGCAAGCTGATACTCATGCTATTTTAGATTTTCGATTTGAGATTTTAGATGCAAAATCACTGATTTTATGAGGGTTTTGAGCACGAGTTTACAGTTGGATTCTTTATTTTAACTGGGACTGATGTTAAGTAGTTTGTTTAGTAAACTGATGACCAAAAGGACACAACTAATGTTGTGTCCCTACGGAATTTGGCCAAATCTTGCTTTGAGACAGTCATTAGTCATCAGTTATTAATCAACTAATAACTCATGACTAACCACTAATCAGTTGTACTAACGTGGTCGATTCTCTCTAATTGCCAGAGAATTTGGTTGCCTTCGCGCCGCACCCGCGAAACTACCCAATTTCGCCAAACCCAGTTGTCTCCACGACTGGTGACAGCGCTGGCATTTACATCCATCAAATCAGCCAGTTCAGAACTGGTAATCAAGTAGCCTTTGGTCGCAACCTCGTCGGCGATGTGCAACGTTTCGATCAGATTGCGGAGGTCTTGAACCCTCACCTCGCGGGGCAAGTTCTCCAGGGTATCGGCAGTTGAATCCATCATGGTAGAGTTGGAGCTCGGAAGGTCAGAAGTTATGACATAGGATTCTATCGTTTTGTTACCAGTTGCGTCCGTTTCTTCCGAAACAATTGTGTTGTCAAAGTGTAGGGGCTGTGCCCCCGTGCCCGCCCCGGCCTCGTCTCCCGTTGGTTTCTGCTGTTGCAGTTCGGGAGTGAGATTGTGCGAGAAGCTGCGGGCGATTTCATCGCATCTGTCGTTGTAGAAGTCGCCGGAGTGACCTCGGACGTGTTCCCACTGGATTTGTCGGGAATTCAGCTTGTCTAGCAGATGCCAGAGGTCTTGGTTGACAACATCTTTGCCCGTTGAGGTTTTCCAGCCTTTATTTTTCCAGCCTTGAATCCATTTAGTGATGCCGTTTTTAACGTATTCGCTGTCGGTGTAAACGGTGACTGGTTCGGTTTGACCGGAATTGGCAAAAAATTCCAGCGCAGCGACGGCGGCCTGCATTTCCATGCGGTTGTTAGTAGTTTGGGGGGCTCCACCCCCGAGTTCGTGACAGTTGCCGTCGGCGAAACAAACTACTGCACCCCAGCCGCCTGGGCCTGGGTTGCCGGAACAAGCGCCGTCTGTGTAGAGGCTTTTGATTTTGGGAATTGTCATGAGCGAATTAATGTGTAATTTACAGGTAAGTTGTTTGCAAGTGCGATAATTAAGGCAATTGAGATAGTTTTACTTACTGCTATGAAAAATGCCAACTTAAAGATTAAAAAGGTTGCGCTATTTATTTGTCCGTTTTCTTTGTTAATTTTTAATACTTTCGCGCAAGCACAGCCCATAGTGCCTGCTGCTGACGGTACGGGTACTGTTGTCACCCCCAGCGGCAACCGTTATGATATCAACGGCGGCAGTTTGTCGGGAGATGGCGCGAATCTTTTTCACAGTTTTGGGCAGTTTGGCTTGAATGAAGGTCAAATTGCTAATTTTCTGACTAATTCGGCTATTCAGAATATATTAGCTCGAATTGCTGGCGGGGACGCTTCGCTAATTAACGGTTTAATTACTGTCACGGGCGGCAATTCTAATCTTTTTCTAATTAATCCTGCGGGGATTGTGTTTGGCCCTAACGCGAGTTTGAATGTGCCGGCGGCTTTTACTGCAACTACTGCTACTGGTGTCGGTTTTGGTTCAAATTGGTTTAATGCTGCGGGTACAAATAATTTTAGCGCCTTGGTGGGTACGCCAAATGCTTTTTATTTTAGTGCGGGTGTACCGGGAAGTATTGTTAATGCTGGCAATTTAGCGGTGACTCCTGGACAAAATTTGGCTTTGCTTGGCGGTACGGTTGTTAGTACCGGGCAGTTGTCGGCTGCGGGCGGGCAAATTACTGTTGCTGCTGTTGGGGGAGATCAGGTTCTCCGCATTAGTCAACCGGGGCATTTGTTGAGTTTGGAAATAGCAACGGGCGGAAATTTTGGTAATTCTCCACAAACTTTGAATCCGGTTTCTTTGCCGCAGTTGCTGACAGGTACTGGGCAAAATCAGGCGGCGGGTGTTGCGGTTGCTGATGACGGTTCTGTGCGGCTTGTGGGTTCTGGTTTGCAGGTGAATTCTGGGGATGTGGCGATTGCTGCTAATGTGTCTGGGCTACCGCAGTTGAATGCGGGAAGTGCCAATTTATGGGCTGCAGAAAATCTCACGTTAGCGGGCGCTAGGCTGCAAACTACGGGCGATTTGAGTTTGCTGGGTGGGGATGCGGTGCGGGTCAGGGACAGCGCCCAGAATCCTTTTTTGGCGCAGGCTGGCGGGAATTTATACATTCAGGCCGCTCGCACTATTGATATTTTCACTCAAAATGCGATCGGCGGCTTGTCTCTTCCCGCGCAATTCCAAAGCGGCGGGAATTTGAGTTTGGTTAGCAACGGGGTTATTTCGGGGGATTCTCACTTTGTTTCTGGTGGCAATTTTTCAATTCGCAATTTGTCGGGAATGCCGGGAAACTTTGTCAGTTTATTTGACCCGATTATCAGTGCGGAAGGAGATGTTTTCTTTGGAGATTATACCGGAGTTTCGCTGAAAGTCGAGGCCAAGGGGAGCATTGTTGCCGAGGATATTACAATTACCGGCCCCGATAGTGCATTGGGTAGGGAAAATGTGAGTGGCGATCCAGATATTGCTATTTTAACCCGCAGTCCGGCCTTAATTCTGCGGGCGGGAGTGGCCAATCTGCTAAATCCTCCTACTAATACTTTAGGTGAAGATTCAATATTTACAAGTCCACTTTTATCAAGCAATTTGATTTCTGTTGAAAATATTTCTGTCGGTGGGCCGGTAACTTTGTCAGCGCCGGGAAGTATCGCAACTAGAGATATTAATAGCGGTCAAATTAGTCTCGAAAGCAGGGAAGCAGGAGTGATTGCTGGGGGCAGATTAAGGTCTAGTTCTACAATTAATATTCAAGCTAATGACAATATTATCTTGACAAGTGACATTTCTCGTGCTGATATCAACGGCAGTATTAGTCTGAATAGTGTTCGGGGCAATATAGTAACAGGGTCGATCGATACTGGGACTTCCGGGGCGATCGAACTCAGAGCTTTTGGCAATGTGAATTTTGGGACTTTGCAGGGATCTAATGTTGATATTACCAGTAACTCCGGGGCATTGGGAGTGTTGACTGATGCCAATATCATTGTGCCTAATACTACACCAGTCAATATTACAGCAACCGAGAATATCAATTTGACAGCTTTTAGGGACTTAACAGTAGGCACTCTCACCGCTGCGACTGTCAATGCTAGCAGCAGCAATGGGAGTGTTAATACGGGTGCGATCGCTACTTCGGGAGATGTTAGAATTCTAGCGGGACAGGAAATCAACACAGGGGCAATAACTGTTAATCCTGTCGTCACAAATCCAGTTAATCCCATCATTACTACAGTAAATCTGGATTCCCAAACTAATATTAACGTTGCATCGATTAACGCGGGTACGGGTACTATTAATTTGAGAGCATCCAACGATTTAAATGCAGGGAGTTTGCAAGGTGGAACCGTTGAAGTCAATAGCGATCAGGGAAATATTGCGATCGGTAATACTACATCTCTTGGGAATATTAATATAATAGGTTCGGGAAATGTAAATTCGGGGAATTTGCTGGGAGGAAGAGTTAATATAAATAGCAATTCGGGAAGTATTAATATTGAAAACGCTACAGGAACAGCAAATACTGTCAATTTAACAGCGCTGCTAAATGTAAATTCCGGGATTTTGCAGGGAGGAATAGTTAATGTAAACAGCAATGCGGGAAGTATTAATATTGGCAATATCGACGCCACAACAGGAAATGTCAACTTGACAAGTTCTGGTAATGTAAATTCCCAAAATTTGCGTGGAGTTGGAGTTAATGTAACTAGCAATACGGGAAGTATTAATATTGGCAATACGAACGCTACAACAGGAAATGTCACTTTAACCGCGCCGCTTGATGTAAATTCACGAGACTTGCAGGGAGTTGCAGTTGATGTCACTAGCAGCAGGGGAAGAGTCAGCACTGGTAATATAAGTGCTGCCGAAAGTGTGGGAATTTTAGCTGGAAACGAAATTGCAATTGGGCGAATAAATGTTAATCCTGTTGTTAGGGTCGATCGCACTTCTACAGTAAATCTTAACGCTCAAAATAATATCAGTGTTGCATCGATCAATGCTCCGGGCAGTAATGTTGAGATCGCAACTCCGGGTTTAGTTCGAGTGACGGGTACTTTTGACCAAAACGGCACTCCTGTTAGCATCTCGACTCTTGGCGACACTCAACCGGGTACAGTTACGATCCGCCACGGCGGCGGCGATGTCAATCCGCCGATACCTTTTGCGGTGGGAGATGCGACGACTAACGGTACTGCTGGGGCGATCGCCAGCAATGCTTTGGGTACGATTACTCAGGGTCAATCTTTCATAAATTCTTACACTCAAGGCAATAGTGCGATCGTCACTACCAATCAACCAACTAATCCCGACATTCCAACTAATCCCGGCATTCCAACTAATCCCGACATTCCAACTAATCCCGGCATTCCAACTAATCCCGACATTCCGAATAATCCCGACATTCCGAATAATCCCGACATTCCGAATAATCCCGACATTCCAACTAATCCCGACATTCCAACTAATTCCGACATTCCAACTAATCCGAATAATCCCGACATTCCAACTAATCCGAATAATCCCAATAACCCCAATTCGCCGCCAATATTACCAAGGGATAGATCGCGATTTGAGAGAGGGCGATCGCTTTTCCCCGATCGCAACCAACCCTTTAGTCGCGAACAGCGGCAGAACCAAAACAGAATATCGCGAGATATAGGAAAACCCGGAGACAGGATGCCGCCCGAAAGAATGCAATCTCCCAGAGGACTGAGAAATTTTATCAATTCAAATATCAGAGATTCAGTTATTCAGTCGGCATTTCGCGGCGACATCGGCCGGAATTTGGAGGCAGGCAAAATCTCGGAAGCTTTGTCTCTGCTGGACAAATCTTTCAGCCAAGAATTCCAGGAATATTTCGGTCTCAACCTCAGCGACGAGTTGGTATCCCCAGAGGAAATTCAAAAAAAGTTAGCATCGGTTGGCGCAGAAACGGGCACGAAACCCAGTTTAATTTATCTGTTCTCGCAACCCGAAGAATTAAATTTAATGCTGATCACTTCTTGTGGTGAAGTTGTTCACAAAAGTGTGCCTGCCGCGAACCGGCAAGAACTACTGAAAGTTGTAACTCAGTTCAGGGATGAGATTACCAAACCGGGGGTGCGGGCTACTACGAGTTATCTACCATCTTCCCAACAGCTTTATAAGTGGATGATTGCGCCTTTAGAAGACAGTTTGAAAAAGTGCGGAACGGATACTATTTCCTTTGTTGTCGATCGAGGTTTAAGAGGTATGCCCTTTGCTGCTTTGCACGACGGACAGCAGTTTTTGGTGGAAAAGTACAATCTCAGCCTGATGCCCAGCATTAATTTAACAGATACTCGCTACGTGGATCTCAGAAATTCTCAAGTTTTAGCAATGGGTGCCTCGGAATTTTCCGAGTTGAATCCTTTGCCGGCAGTTCCTGCTGAAATAGCTGCTATTTCTAAAGAGTGGCCGGGAGTCAGTTTTCTGAATGAGGGTTTCACTTTGGATAATTTGAAGCGACAGCATCAAAGCCGGCCTTTTGGCATTATTCACTTAGCTACTCACGGCGAATTTCGACCTGGAGTACCGAATAATTCTTTTATTCAGTTGTGGAATAGTCGGCTGCGACTGGATCAATTGCGGGATTTGAGATTGAATGATCCGCAGGTGAATCTGTTAGTTTTAAGTGCTTGTCGGACTGCGGTGGGAGATGCACAGGCGGAGTTGGGTTTTGGGGGTTTGGCGCTGCAAGCCGGGGTGCAAACGGCTTTGGGAAGTTTGTGGTACGTGAGTGATGAAGGTACTTTGGGATTAATGAGTGAGTTTTACCAGCAGTTGAAGACAGCGCGAATTAAGGGGGCGGCGCTGCGACAAGCGCAAATTGCGATGTTGCGGGGGGATGTGCGTGTGGAGGGTGGCAGATTGCGCGGTTTGAGTCGGGGTGAGGGGGTGGAGTTGCCGAGTTCGCTGCAAGGGTTTGCGGATTTAAAGTTGTCGCATCCTTATTATTGGTCGGCTTTTGTGATGATTGGGAGTCCTTGGTGATTGGTGATTAGTGATTAGGTGATTTCTGAGAAATAATTTACCAGCTAAAGTGGTCGAATCAAGGGTAGTAATAAATATGTAGTGAAGTTTAATTACAGTAATTGAATACATAGGAGAATTTTATAAATAACAATCAAAATTTGTGAGTTTAATATTTCTTTGCGCGCTCGAATGTAGATTTAGCTACACTTATGCTATCATAAGTAACTCTTGCTGGAATCCTTGATATCTGCCAACATTAGTTTAGTCATGTAATCTGCTATTTTTACGACCAAACTGCCCTGATTGGGGTTCAAATCACATAGTTAAAAAGGGTAGAATTCATAATAAAAAACCAAAATACAAATGTCAAAGTTGCGGTCGCCAATTCGTCGAAAATTAGACAACAAAGTAATTAGCTCACAAACAAAATATTTAATAGATCGACTTCTTTTGGAGAAGATTTCTTTGGCTGGTATAGCTAGAAGCACGGGTGTTTCTCAACAATGCTTACAGGATTACGTAAATAATAAATAGGCCTCAATCGAACGCACAGTAAATGTTAAACCTCAAAAAAAAGTCAGATTGAATGTTGAATGTGATGAACTGTGATCATTTGTAGATTGCAAAGAAAATAAGCAATGGGTGTGGTTAGCACTGGATAGAGAAACCAGAGAAATTATTGGTGTTTATATTGGCGATCGTAGCCAAGAAGGAGCAAAACAATTATGGAATTATCTACCTCCTGTATATCGACAATGTGTTGTTTGCTATACAGATTTTTGGCAGGCTTATGCTTGTATTTTTCCTTCGCTACGCCATCAGCCAGTTGGTAAAGACAGTGGAAAAACTAATCACATTGAAAGATTTAATAATACTTGGCGCCAACGTGTTTCTCGTCTAGTAAGAAAGACTCTTTCATTTTCTAAAAAGTTAGAAAACCATATTGGTGCTATTTAGTATTTTATTCATCATTACAACTATGTTTTGAGCCAATGAATATCTAATCACTACATATTTATCACTACCGCATCCTCTAACGATCGCTTCTCCGAAGCTGCCCGCGACTGGGACTTAGAAACTCTTTAAGCTGTTCGACATCTAAACTGCATTAACTCGCGTTACCTTTGTTTTTGATGTTTCGGTTCCATTTCATAATTAA